>NZ_BJXX01000133.1 GCF_007991215.1 Aneurinibacillus danicus | reverse complement strand
GATTTTCACAGAAAAAGGAGATTGTTATGCTGCACCAATTCTCACGCACAGAACTTGCGGTCGGCCGCGAGGGTATTGAAATGTTCAAAAACAGCACGGTTGCCGTACTCGGCGTCGGTGGCGTAGGATCGTTCACCGTTGAATCGCTTGCCCGGACCGGCATCGGCAAACTTGTGCTTATCGACAAAGACGATGTAGATATTACAAACTGTAACCGTCAGCTTCCGGCGACGCTAGAAACGGTCGGACAGCAGAAGGTTGAAATCATGAAGCAGCGCATTGCGACGATCAACCCGGAATGCGAAGTTGTAACGTTGAAGATGTTTTATAACGAAGAAACGTATGAGCAGCTCTTCGAACACGAACTTGATTATGTAGCGGATGCAATGGATACGATATCTGCCAAACTGCACCTCATCCTGCAGTGCCGCGAACGTGGCATTCCGCTTATCAGTAGCATGGGCGCGGCCAACAAGCTCGACCCGACACGCTTCCAGGTAGCGGATTTGTTTGAGACATCGTATGATCCGATTGCCAAGGTGCTGCGCCGCGAATTGCGAAAGAAAGGCATCAAGAAGGGAGTCAAGGTCGTCTATTCTACAGAGACACCGATTCTTGCCCGCGAAGAGGTGCTACAGGAAGTTGTGCAAAATCCCGATTCTCCGATTCGCAAAGCGACGCGCCCGCCGGCCAGTGTGGCGTTTGTTCCTTCGGTCGCCGGCTTGATTATGACAAGCGTGATTGTGCGCGATCTCCTGGAAAAAGCGGGTATCGAAGTATTAAGGGACGATTAGAAATAGATGGAGAGGATGCCGCTTGTCAGGTGGCATCCTTTACGTATATTTATTTTTTTACTATAATTAATAGGATTTAGGAACGTACACGGGAATGAGGAGGGGTACGGCATATGGATTTGTTCTCCTACGCCCATGAGGAAGAGAAGGAGCGTGGACAAAGCAGACACCAGCCGCTTGCAGACCGAATGCGGCCGCGCACGCTGGACGAATTTGTCGGCCAGACGCACATTCTTGGCCAGGGGAAGCTACTGCGCCGCGCAATTGAAGCTGACCGGATTTCTTCTCTTATTTTTCATGGACCACCGGGTACCGGGAAGACGACGCTGGCCCGTATTATCGCCCGTACAACCAAAACGCATTTTACCGACATAAATGCGGTAACGGCGGGAGTGGCTGACATCCGCCGCGTTGTGGAAGAAGCCAGGCAGCGCCGTGAGATGTATGAACAGGGAACGACGCTGTTTGTCGATGAGATTCACCGCTTCAACAAATCTCAACAGGATGCACTGTTACCGTATGTGGAAGACGGAACCATTCGGCTAATCGGAGCTACGACGGAAAATCCGTTCTTTGAGGTCAATGCGGCATTGCTGTCCCGCTCCCAATTGTTTCAACTGCATTCTCTTACGGATGAAGAGTTGAATCGGGTCATCGACAGGGCGCTTGAAGACAAAGAGCTTGGCTACGGAGAGCTGCCGGTGGTTATTGACGAAGAAGCGCGCAGCCATTTGATCCGCTATGCGGAAGGGGACAGCCGGCGTCTGTTGAATGCGCTGGAATTGGCTGTAGCCACCACGCCGCGAGATAAGAGCGGACAAGTACATATTACGCTGGATGTGGCAGTTGATTCCATTCAACGGCGTGCAGTACGATATGACAAAACCGGGGATAATCATTATGACACAATTTCTGCCTATATTAAGTCGATTCGCGGTTCAGATCCGGATGCGGCGCTGTACTGGCTGGCACGTATGATTGACGCTGGTGAAGACCCGCGTTTTATCGCAAGGCGTCTTATTATTGCGGCATCAGAAGATATCGGAAACGGCGATCCGCGCGCGCTGCAGGTTGCAGTTTCCGCTTTCCAGGCACTTGAGCTGGTGGGAATGCCCGAAGGCCGTATTCCACTAGCGCATGCCACCACGTACCTGGCATCCGCTCCAAAAAGCAACGCCGCTTACGTGGGCATCAACCAGGCGTTGAAATACGTGCGGCAGCATGGACACGGTGCTGTTCCACTGCATTTGCGGGATATGCATTACAAAGGCGCCGAGAAACTTGGACACGGAGAAGGGTATCTATACCCGCACGATTATCCGCATTCGTATGTTGAACAGCAGTATTTGCCTGAAGGTGTCACCGAGACGTTCTACCGACCAAAAGAGATCGGCTATGAACGTCACATAAAAGATTATTTGCGAACAGTACGAAAAGACAAATAGAAAGATGAGGGGATTTGTTTGAAGATATCAACCAAAGGCCGTTACGGCTTGACGATTATGATGGAGCTGGCCAGACGGTACGGCGAAGGACAAATGTCGCTAAAGGCTATCGCACAAAAGCATGACCTGTCGGAGCATTACCTTGAACAGTTGGTGGCCCCGCTGCGCAATGCCGGTCTGGTTAAGAGTATTCGCGGTGCCTACGGCGGGTATATCCTGGCCCGCACACCCGAAGAAATCACCGCAGGCGATGTGATCCGCGTGCTGGAAGGGCCGATTAGCCCGGTAGAATTCGAGGAAGAGGAAGATCCGGCAAAACGCGATTTGTGGATGCGCATTCGTGACAGCATTAGCGAAGTGCTTGATTCCACTACATTACAGGACTTGATTACGTATAAAGACGAAGGACAAGCAGACTCGTACATGTTTTATATCTAAATATTTCAACAGCGGTAAGGAGCAGAAGAACATGCAGGAAATTTACCTGGATCACGCGGCTACTACCCCGGTCCATCCGGAAGTGCTCGAAGCGATGCTACCGTACTACCGGGAACTGCACGGCAACCCATCGAGTATGCACCGCTTCGGCCAGCGGACGCGGCATATAGTGGATGAAGCGCGGTCGGTTATCGCCCGCTGTCTGGGCGCTGCACCGGGCGAGGTTATTTTTACAAGCGGCGGCACTGAGGCCGACAATATGGCGCTGCTTGGGGTTATGGAAGCAAACCGTGATAGAGGCAAGCATTTGATTACCAGCCAGATTGAACACCATGCAGTACTGCATACGTGCAAACGTTTGGAAGCGATTGGATACGAGGTAACGTATTTGCCTGTAGACGAAACGGGGCGTGTCTCTATAGAAGATGTTGAACAGGCGATCCGCCCCGATACGGTGCTTATCAGCATCATGTTTGGCAACAACGAGGTTGGAACGCTGCAGCATGTCGGCAAGATTGGAAAAATAGCGCAGGATCGCGGGATTTATTTTCATACAGATGCCGTGCAGGCATTCGGCATTGAGGATGTGGATGTAAAACGACTGCACATCGATCTGCTATCAGTTTCGGCGCACAAAATCAACGGACCGAAAGGCATCGGTGCGTTATATGTTCGGCGCGGCATTAAAATTGAGCCGCATCTGTATGGGGGCAATCAAGAGAAGAAGCGCCGCGCCGGCACAGAGAATGTGCCCGGCATTGCCGGATTCGCCCGTGCGGCCGAGCTGGCAGAAGAGACGCGGGAAGAGCGCCGTGCCCAGTATGAGAAGCTGCGCACTGTAATGCTTGATACGTGGAAAGAGCAGGGGATTGACTATGTCGTCAACGGTCATCCCGAACTTTATATGCCGCATATTCTAAATGTCAGCTTTCCCGGTATGAAAACGGACGCCATGCTGATGCACCTCGATTTGGCAGGCATTGCCGCCGCGAGCGGGTCGGCCTGCACCTCGGGTTCCCTTGAGATTTCACATGTGCTGCGCGCCATGCATCTTCCGCCAGAAAGACTTGAGTCCGCCATTCGTTTTAGCTTCGGATACGGAAATACTGTGGAACAGGTGCGGGAAGCGGCCGGACGTATCGCCCGTATTCTTTCAAGGAAAGACGGGTAAGCTTAGCAAAAAATGGGGAGAGGCAGGAGATGCGGAAGTAAGGAAAGGAAGACCTGGCATCCTTTAGACAGCATAGCCTTATCTGTTTGCCCTATACTAAAGGATATGGAAGGAGATGATCGTCTTGCGGCGGGTACGTGACGTCATTGGACTTCCCATCATTGAACTTAAGCGGGGCAGAGAGGTGGGCTATGTCCATGATCTTCTGTTCAATGAACAGAGACAATTAACCGGGATTCTGCTGAGGGAGACAAGCTTCCTTAAGCAGGGAAAGTATATCCCGGTGGAAGCGGTTTGCGCAATAGGTACGGATTGTGTAACGATAGCCGGGCAGCGGGCAATTGTATCGTTTTCCTCTTCGTCTTTTCCTTCCGGCTGGACGGGCATCCAGACCGGTTCTACTCCTGTACAGGGCAAAGCGTTCGTTACAAAGGAAGGTGAGCATCTGGGGTTTGTGGAAGATGTTTACTTTCATGTGGAATCGGGCAAGATAGTAGGGTATGAGTTGTCTAACGGAATTCTGTCGGATATTATCGACGGTCGCGCCGTTATTCGCAGCACGGAATGTTTAAAAATGGGTGAGGACGCGGTCATTGTCTCCACACCGGAGTAGAATGGCCCTGTCACGTACAGGGAGGAAAAAATAATGATGAATTGCCCGAACTGCCAGTCGAAAGACATCGGCAAAATCGGTACAAACCAGTACTATTGCTGGAACTGCTGTATTGAGTTCACGGCTTCAGGGAACAAAGTGTCGTCTGTCTTTCAGGTGGAAGAGGACGGAACTTTACATTCGCTGAACGATTTGTTTTTTGACGATTGCCCACCGCCTTTCGAAACCAACATGTAAGGAGATGGATGCGGTGAAGCTTTCTTTTTGGATGGGAGCGGTTATCATTGCCGCGCTCGGGCTCGTCCGGATGGTGCGGCCCAGGCAGAGCCGCACGGAACGGGCCGTTCGCCTGGGAAAACGCATATTGCGCAATATTCGCATTACCGGTATGCTGAACATTCCCCCGCGTTATATGGCCGGTTTCGGCAGACGGGTGCTGCGCAGAATGGCGCGGTAGACCCGGCAGAAAACAAAACGAGAAACCTCGGGCAGCCGTCGGGAAACCGACAGCTGCTTTTTTTGCATTTCTCGTTTTACTTCCCTATATTTTGAACTTCAGCGTTTCCTGATGGGTTTTGGTGGCAAGCTGTGACAGTGTTTCAATACTGAGAGACATTTCTTCGGCCGCCTGACTCTGTTCTTGAACGGAAGCCGAGACTTCGCGTAAGCCGTCAGACGTTTCCCGGCTAACGGTAGCGATGAATCGAATGCGCTCGTGGAGATTTTCAACCAGGTGCTGGATTTCTTCCTGCATTTGATCAATTTTTTCCATTTCTTTTTTCGTCTGTTCCGTTTTCTTCACAATATTTTCGAGTGCGCTTCCGCCCTGATGAATCATCGCAATCTGCCGCTGTACCTGCTCGACATTCATCTCCATTGAGCGTACGGTTACAGACGTCTCATTCTGCACGTGTGTCACCAGATCTACGATTTCGTGCGAGGCTCTTGAAGCCTCTTCTGCCAATTTACGCACTTCTTCGGCCACGACTGCGAAACCTCTGCCGTGATGTCCGGCTCTGGCCGCTTCGATTGCGGCGTTGAGAGCCAGCAGATTGGTCTGATCAGAGATGGCCGAGATAACATGAACAATGTTGCCGATTTCCTCCGAACGTTTCCCCAATTTCTGAATGGTTTCCGTTGCGAAGATGACGGTCTGTGAGACTGTATCCAGATGATGAATCGCCTCTGCGACCGCCTCCATGCCTTCTTTGGCCGCCTGTCGTGTCTCTTCGGCAACATTCAGCGCCTGTGAAGCAGCAAGGGTGGTCGTGTTGACTTTCTCGTGCGTTTCGTTCATTTCCCTGTGAACCAGTGAGATGGCTTCCGCTTGCTCGCCGATGTTTTCCGCAATCTGCCGTACCGTATGAGCTATCTGTGAGGCAGATGCTCCTGCTTCTTCGGACGTAGCAGCTAACTGTTCGGAAGTGGAAGATACTTCTTCTGCCGAGTGCTGCATGGTAGCCACCAGACTGCGCAGGTCGCCGGTCATCCGGTTAAAGCCGAGCGCCAATTGTCCTAGCTCGTCTTCCCGTTCTACAGTGGCCTGTACAGTTAAGTCGCCCTGTGCTGCAATGTGAAAACTCTTCTGTACATGGTGAATCGGCCGTACCAGCGTTCGTTTCATCAGCACGGAAAGAATGGTAATAAGAATCAAGAAAGAAACGAGTGAAACTCCCAGAATAACGTAACGGGTCTGCCAGATGGCCGCGTACGCTTCTTTGCTATCTATTGTAATAGCTACGATCCAGCCGGTTTGCTGGACCGGATGGAAGGACGTTAATTTTTGTTTTCCTTCAAATATGTATTCGGCCTGTCCCTTTTTAGCCTGAAGCATCGAAGGACCGAAGCTTTCTTTAGCAATGTTCAGCTTTGCTACGTATTTTTTTACAGGATGGGCTAAAATCAATCCGTTTTTATCAACCAGATAGGCATAACCGGTTTCCCCCATTTTGACCTGGGCGATGTGTGCACCGATGGCATCGAGTTTCATTGCGGCAATCAGGAAACTTCGTCCGTCGTTAATCGGCTCGGCCAAATAAAACAAAGGCTGTCCGTCTTCCCCCTGCAGCACATCGCTAACCGTGCCTTTCCCGGCATTTCGTACCGCATCCAGTACCGTCTGCTCAGGAAATGTTTGACCGATCAGGTAACCGTTCGATCCGGCGATAATGCGTCCTTCAGGAAGAACGATATACAGGGCTTCATACTCTGGCTGGTTGCGTGTAATCGACGTAAGAAAGCGTCCGGCCTCAAAGGCGCGATCGGGACGTGAGTCAATGGCCTTGATAACCGGAAACTGCGCCAA
The DNA here is from genome assembly GCF_007991215.1 of Aneurinibacillus danicus. Classification (GTDB taxonomy): domain Bacteria; phylum Bacillota; class Bacilli; order Aneurinibacillales; family Aneurinibacillaceae; genus Aneurinibacillus; species Aneurinibacillus danicus. The sequence goes on along the minus strand of NZ_BJXX01000133.1, from coordinate 28,435 downwards.
TTGGAACAATGAGCGTTGCTTGTCCGAAAGGTCCTTGTCCACGAGAATGGCAGCCTCAGCAGACGCCTGATCCATGCCGCGCAGTGCGGCTTCACGCAGAGATTGTGTGACGCTGCGATCCACGAAGAAGTATAGTGTCGCAAATGCACCGACAATCACTACGGTAAGTAATAACATTAATCGCTTCTGGAGCGTCATGCGCTTTTTCATATTGTTTCCGCCTTAATATTCAAGGATAGAGAAACCGGTGCCCTGTTCTGAATTGCTTGCAGAGAGAGCGGCAGACACATCCGGATAGATAGATAAAACCCGGTCCAGCTTCGAGAAGTGAAGCAGTTTGTACCAGGATGTATTGCCTGCGACCAGTTTGCTTTCTTTTCCTTCCAGATGACATTTTTTGCAGAAAGAGAAGAGAACGGCCAGGCCTGTGCTGTCTACGCTTGTCAGGCGGGAGACGTCGAGAATGTACCGATCCTGTTCTTCAGTGATACAGGCGAGCAAATCTTTAGAGATTTGTCGTGAATTCGCGTAGTGAATTTCACCCTCGAGTGTTATGATTCTATAGCCTTGCTCATTTATCATGAACATCTTTCATTCCCCTTTTTTAGGAACTTTCGTACTAGTATGCATTTATCATACAGGGTGAGTTTTAGATAAATATTAATGGATTATAAAATTTCGGTTAAAAAAGAAAGAATATATAAAAAATAGGCGAAGGAATTTTTGTTTCCTTCACCTACTTTTTTGTTATTTCTTATACAAATAAATCTCTTCATAACTTTCCAGGAGTTTGCTGTACTCCTTGGAGCTCTCCTGTACCCACCACAAAGATTGGCCTTCCAACTCTTTCTTTACCTTGGCCGGGACTCCAGCAGCCAGGTGACGGCCCGGAATTACCATATTATTAGAAACAACGCTGCCTGCAGCCACCATACATTCGTCCTCTATAACCGCTCCGTCGAGAATGACCGCATTCATGCCGATGACGTTCCGATTGCCGATGCGGCAGCTATGAATAATCGCCCCGTGGCCAATGGTATTATGATCGCCGATGTATGTTCCTTCATTGGTCACATGCACCACGCAGTTATCTTGAATGCTGGTATGCTTGCCGACGTGAATCGAACCGAAATCGCCGCGCAGCACGGCGCCAAACCAAATGCTGCTGCCCTCTTCAATCGTTACGTCGCCGATGATGACGGCGGTAGGTGCAATAAAAACTCCGTCTGCAATCACTGGACGCTTTCCATTATATTCAATTACATTCATACTTTCCCTCCTTTATTAAACAATTTCGACTTTAAAGAAGGGAAATCCTCCCTATAGATGGGAGACAGTACCATCCATGTTGTTTTTTTTTTGGTACATACTATAAACAGAAATGTTACACATGGGCGGATGTGAACACAATGGAAAAAATCACAAGAACAAATTGGCTATATTTCCTAGCCGTACTGCTGATGGTTTTATTAATTGTTTTTTTGCTTGGAAAGGTGAGTGTTTTTTTTGTCGGATTTATCGAAATCGTAAAGAAGGTACTGACACCGTTCTTCTTTGCTCTCATTTTCGCGTACCTGCTGAATCCGGTCGTAAAATTTTTGACTGACCGCCATTTTCCGCGCGGTCTGGCGGTTTTCCTTATTTATACGCTGTTCTTTTTATTTCTTATTTTCCTCGTTATGAATGCCGGACCGATACTGGTGCGGGAGTACAAGGAGCTTTCAGCAAAATTTCCTGAGCTTGCCGGCACATACCGCGATTGGATTGGTCGGATGCGCATTCAGCAGGCAAGGACGCCGTTTTCGCTGCACGGCGGACTTACGACCAGTATCCAGCAGATGGAGCTGGCAATGACGAACTACGTGAACGGCCTATTTACCGGCATGGATGGTTGGGTAGAAAAAATTCTACTTGTCCTGCTCATTCCGTTTATCGTATTTTACATGCTGAAAGATATGAAACCGATGCAGAAGGGGGCGCTCCTGCTTGTGCCGGGCAAACACCGTCCGACCGTGCGCCGCATGCTGCATGATATTGATACGGCGCTTGGTCATTATGTCCGCGGCCAGCTTATTGTCTGCGGCATAGTCGGAGCGCTGGCGTATGCCGGGTATTTCTTTATCGGCCTGCCGTACGCGATTGTATTCGCTTTCTTCGTCGCGATTACCAACATCATTCCCTATATTGGCCCTGTATTCGGCGCTGCGCCTGCTATTCTGTTCGCGCTGACCGTATCATGGAAGATGGCGCTGTATGCGCTGATTATCAATGCCATCATTCAGGTTATTGAAGGCAATATCGTATCACCGCTGATTGTCGGCAAATCGTTGCATATGCACCCTCTGCTGATCATCTTATCGGTCATGATCGGAGGGGAGATTGCCGGTATTGCGGGATTGATTCTCGCAGTTCCGATTGTGGCCAGCCTGAAGGTGGTCGTGCAGCATATCATCATCCATATAGTACGGAAACCGGAATGGCAAAGTGAGGAGTAATTGACAGTAAAGATGGTAAATCTGTATAATAAGTAGTGCTGCAAACAACTTCATTACCATGAACTCGTTGAAGGAATAAGTAGGCGGCAGCCCTCGTACAGAGAGAAGATTCCGAGGTTGAGAGGATCTTCACGAGAAGAGTCGTCGAACGCTACTCCTGAGAGCAGGACTTTATAAACCCTGCCGGGCACATGCTGTCCGTTATCCTCAAAAACAAGGCGACCCGTACGTCTGGTCTGATATGCGGGTAAGCAGGGTGGTACCGCGTGAGAAGACAAGCTCTCGTCCCTGGAGAAATTCTGGGATTGAGAGCTTTTTTAGTTTTAGAGAATAAAAGGGGTAAGAGGGTGTAGTCGAAAGAAAAAGACATTCGTCTTTGTCTACATTTGTATCTTCCTTTCTTACTTCTTGCCTTTTGTATATCTATACCGTAACTATGGAGGGATACATTCACAATGAAACACATGTCAGCCGCTGAAATTCGTCAGAAATACCTGGATTTCTTCGTCAGCAAAGGTCATAAAATTGAGCCGAGCGCACCGCTGATTCCGATTGACGACGCTTCGCTGCTCTGGATTAACAGCGGGGTTGCCACGCTGAAGAAGTACTTTGACGGACGCGTGATTCCGGAGAACCCGCGTATCACCAACTCACAGAAATCGATCCGCACCAATGACATCGAGAACGTGGGAAAAACCGCACGTCACCATACGTTTTTCGAAATGCTGGGTAATTTTTCTATCGGAGATTACTTTAAAGAAGAAGCAATTTTGTGGGCATGGGAATTCCTGACCAGCCCGGAATGGATCGGCTTTGATCCGGAGAAGCTGTCTGTAACCATCCACCCGGAAGATGACGAAGCATACGAAATCTGGAACAAGAAAGTGGGCATCCCGGACGAGCGTATCGTACGCCTGGAAGGAAACTTCTGGGATATCGGAGAAGGCCCGTGCGGACCGAACAGTGAGATTTTCTACGACCGCGGGGAGAGATTCGGCAACGACCCAAGCGATCCAGAGCTATATCCGGGTGGTGAGAATGAACGTTACCTTGAAATATGGAACCTTGTATTCTCGCAGTACAACCACAATCCGGACGGCTCTTACACGCCGCTGCCGAAGAAGAACATCGATACAGGGATGGGACTCGAGCGCATGGCGTCTATTCTGCAGGAAGTAGATAATAACTTTGAGACCGATCTACTGTTCCCGATTATTGAAGCGACCTGCAATATCGCGGGTGTAAAATACGGCGAATCGCCGGAAAAAGACGTGGCACTGAAAGTGATTGCTGACCACTCCCGTACCGTTGTTTTTGCGATTGGTGACGGTGCACTGCCGTCCAATGAAGGACGCGGGTATGTCATTCGCCGTCTGCTGCGCCGTGCGGTTCGCTACGGTAAAGTGCTCGGCATCGATAAGTCCTTCCTTTACACATTAACATCGGTGGTTGGCGAAATTATGAAAGCTTACTATCCGGAAGTACTGGAGAAGCGTGAATTTATCGAACGTGTGATTAAAAACGAGGAAGAACGATTCCATGAAACGCTGAATGAAGGTCTGCATATCCTCGAGCAGATGGTCGAAGCGGCGAAAAAAGCCGGACAAACGAAAATCAGCGGACCGGAAGCATTCAAACTGTATGATACGTACGGTTTCCCGTTTGATTTGACCGAAGATTTTGCGGCCGAGCAAGGATTGACCGTAGACCGTGAAGGCTTTGATATTGCGATGGAAGAGCAGCGTGCCCGTGCCCGTGCGGCCCGTCAGGATGAAGACAGCATGCAGGTGCAGGGCGGCGTGCTTGGCGATATCAAGGTAAAAAGCGAATTCGTAGGTTATGACGAGCTTGTAACCAGCGCGAAAGTCGCAGCGATTGTGCATGATAATGAGTCTGTAGACATGGTAGGTGCCGGCACAGAATGTCAGGTTATTCTTGACCGTACACCGTTCTATGCGGAATCCGGCGGACAGGTTGCGGACAAAGGCCTGCTGAGCGCCGGTAAAATGCAGGCGAGGGTGCAGGATACGCAGAAAGGGCCGAACGGTCAGCATGTGCATACCGTTCTGGTAGAGAGCGGCACGTTAAAAGTAGGCGATACGGTAGAGGCTATAGTAGAGCGGGCATCCCGCGCCGATACGATTAAGAACCATACCGCCACCCACCTGCTGCACCAAGCGCTGAAAGATGTGCTGGGGACACACGTGAATCAGGCCGGATCGCTGGTTGCTCCCGACCGCCTTCGCTTTGACTTCTCGCACTTTGGAGCGGTGACGGCGGACGAGCTGGAACAAATTGAAACAAAGGTGAACGAGCAGATTTGGCGTAATATTGACGTTAACATTATGCATAAATCACTCACAGAAGCAAAAGCGATGGGTGCGATGGCGCTGTTCGGCGAGAAGTACGGCGATGAAGTACGCGTCGTGCAGGTAGGCGATTACAGCCTGGAGCTGTGCGGCGGCTGCCACGTAAGCAACACGGCAGAAATCGGCCTGTTCAAGATTCTCAGCGAAGCGGGCATCGGCGCCGGTACACGCCGTATCGAAGCCGTAACCGGACGCATGGCATACGAGTATCTGAATAAACAACTGCAGACGCTTAAAAAAGTAGCGGAAGAGCTTAAAACAAACATTTCCAGCGTACCGCAGCGCATCGAAGCGGTAAAAGGCGAGATGAAGGCGCTGGAGCGCGAGAATGAGTCGCTGCGCGCCAAGTTAAGCCACCTGGAAGCTTCTTCGCTCACCGATCAGGTAGAAGAAGTAAAAGGCGTAAAGGTGCTCGCTGCGAAAGTAAACGGCGTCGACATGGATAATCTGCGCAACATGGTAGATGATCTGAAGAACAAACTCGGATCCGGCATTGTTGTATTGGGTTCGGTAAAAGACGATAAAGTAAATATCGTAGCCGGCGTAACCGCTGATCTGGTTAAACAGGGATTTCATGCGGGTAAAGCGGTAAAAGAGGTAGCTGTACGCTGCGGTGGCGGCGGCGGCGGCCGTCCGGACATGGCCCAGGCGGGCGGCAAGAACCCGGCACAGTTGCCGGAAGCACTTGCATTTGTGAAAAGCTGGGTAGGTGAACAAATTTAGTGCAGGTTCGAAAAGAGGGAATTCGACAGTTCGGGGCGAATATAAAAAAGTAATGAAGATCCTTTGAAAGAGGTGCTAGGCAGTGAGTTCCATGGATCATACCATGAAGTTCAATTTCAAGCAGGACGAGGTGGAAGTGGACGCCCGTGAAGTTCTGCTGCAGGTGTACGGTGCGCTCGAAGATAAAGGGTACAACCCGATTAACCAAATTGTCGGTTATTTGATTTCCGGTGATCCGGCTTACATTCCCCGCCACAACAATGCGCGCACGCTTATTCGCAAATTGGAGCGCGACGAATTAATCGAGGAGCTTGTTCGTTCATATCTTCGCTCGAACCGATAGCACAACGAAGAATTCCTGACCGCATCAGCCGCCTCCTTCCCATTGGGGAAAGAGGCGTGTTATGGGCGGACATTATTAGGAGAGAATGTATGCGTAAAATGGGACTCGATGTCGGTGAAAAGACGATTGGCGTCGCAATCAGCGATGAGTTTGGATGGACAGCACAGGGAATAGAGACCATCCGCAGGGAAGGCAAGAAAAAAGATTATCTTCGCATCGAAGAACTCATAAAACAATATGATGTGGGGGAAATTATTGTCGGGCTTCCTAAAAACATGAATGGTACGATTGGACCTCGGGGCGAGATGTGCCAGGCATTTGCGGAATATGTGCAAAACCGTTCGCGTCTTCCCGTTAAAATGTGGGATGAGCGCTTAACAACAATGGCGGCCGAGAAAATGTTGGTTTCCGCCGATGTGAGCCGTAAGAAAAGAAAGCAAGTCATTGATAAAATGGCAGCGGTAATTATATTGCAAAATTACCTGGATGCCCAAAAATAGGAGGTTATGCACATGGATTTGGATAATATCGGAATTGAAGTCGGCGAATATATTACGATTACGGATGAAGAGTCCGGTCAAGAGTACGAATATCTTGTTATGTACATTTTCGAAATTGAAGATCGTACGTACCTATGCCTGGTGCCTGCCGAGCAAGAAGATCAGGAAGAGTATGAAGTAGAGTTCCTGCGCTATGAGGGGACAGATACGCTGCAGCCGATTGAAGACGAGCAGGAGTGGGAGCAGGTAGAAGCTACATTCGAAACGTTGATGAGCGAACTTGATAAAGAGGAAAATTAATTTTGGATTATCAAGCGGAATCCAGAGGGGAAGTGCGCCACCTGCGCGATTCATGGGGAAATCAGGTGAAATGGTATGATGCACGGCTTGGGCGGGAGGAGCAGTATAGCGTCATGACCGAGATGGATGTGGCGGGACAGACGTATGCGGTGCTCACTCCGACCAGTTTTGCTGACCCTCACCCGTATCTTTTTAAGTATTCGCTGACGGACGGTGTGCCTGCGCTTTCTCCTGTAGAATCGGAAGATGAATGGGACCAGGCGGTAGATGCATTCTCCGCGTGGCTGGATGAATCGAACGTAAAGGTTCATATGGTATGAATCACAAGAGCCATCGAAATGTTTTCGATGGCTTTTACATTGCTTTATCCAGTGGACATGCTATAGTAACAACCCGGGTTATAACTGAGGTTTTAATTTACCTAAGAGTTCAAATTAAAAAGATATCCTGCATGTTAATTCTGTAGTTTGTCCCGCAGCAGAGTCACATCCGCTTCCAGTTCGTCCACTTTCGCGGTTGTTCGGTTCTGCCGTAGCTCTATCTTCTCCAGGCGATACATGCCGCGTTCTATGTCATCAAGGCGGGCGAGTGTTTCCTTTTGTGATTGAAGAATTAATTCGTCCGCTTTCATGTTTTCAACATGCTTACGGCTAAGAGAGTCCTTTAGTTCATCGAAACGGCTGTTCATTCCTTCTTCCAGCGTATCGATACGCTGATTCATCTTTTGTAGTTCTTCCAATATTTGTTGCAAAAGTTTATCGTTCATGCCTTAGCCTCCTCTCTTTTGCTATCCGGTATGTATTCCAAGAGATCGCCAGGGTATACATCTAAGGCTGCACATAGTTTGTCGATCACCTCAAGTGATACAAACTGATTTTATTTAGTCTGGCCATAGTAAATCAAGGGATGCCGGTTTTTTCAACTACCTCTTTCTTTTTAATACCTTTCTTAACTAAAAGCAACTGGAAAGGCATGTAACTTATCATCTTATCACCACTCTATTTTCTCTTATTTATCTATCATTATAAAGATAAATCTATGACTTGGTTGCATTCTCACTTTGTATTTTTCGTTTCGTATTCTTTCCTTATATGATTCTTCGTTTTATTGTTTTTATTTTTGTTGTATCATTTCTTATGATGCTCCGTTCGCTTTTTAGAGGGAATCACAATCAAGTAGCCAAAGGTATCACAAGATCACATAAAAATGCAACTTATAGGAGAGGTGTTGTGCACGTACACCATATACAAGGAAGGGGAAAGCGTTTATGGCCGGAAGCGTCGAGAAACGCGGGAAAAATTCGTGGCGGAGGTTGAGTCTGGCACGTATGTTAAACCATCAAAAATGACCCTGTCCGATTTTGTAAGTGAATGGGGGAAACATTATGCGGAAAAGCAGTTGGCTCCCAGAAATTATAAAGTAGCGCTGGAAACCGGTAGAGGAAAAGGAGAGTAAGGTAGAGATGCGAAAAACCATTACATTTGCTTTAGCCATTCTGCTTCTGTTTGCCCTTGGGGTAGGCGGAGTCTCATATTATATCTGGAAAGGTCTGCAGCCGGTAGCAAGTGAGAACGGCCAGCAGAAAATCGTCGAAATTCCGCCCAACTCATCCATAAGCAAAGTCGGAAAAATTTTGGAGGAAAATGAGCTAATCAAAGACGCGCGGCTCTTTTCCCTGTATGTAAAAATGAAAGGAATCGGATCCGACATTAAAGCAGGTAAGTATCAACTGACCGCAGGACAATCCATTGGTGAACTCATTGAGAAATTGTCCAGCGGGGACATTTATAAAGATACCATTACTGTGACGATTCCGGAAGGATATACAATAGAGCAGATCGCTACCCGCCTGGAGCAAAAAGGGCTTGTGAAGAAAGACAGGTTCTTAAAGGAAGTAAACACAGGCAAGTTTCCGCAGGAAGTCGTAAAAAGCATCCCGGCGGATAAGCGCATTAAGTACCGTCTGGAAGGCTATTTGTTCCCGGATACGTACGAGTTTAAAAAGGGAGCGAACGAGCACCAGATTATCGAACGGATGCTGGAACGCTTTGAAGAAGTGTGGAACAAAGAATGGGACGGCAAAGTGAAACAGCATAACCTGAACAAACATCAGGCGGTAACGCTGGCCTCGATAGTCGAGCGTGAAGTGCGCTCCGAGGATGAACGCCAGAAGGTGGCCGGTGTCTATTACAATCGTCTCGCCAAACAGATGCCGCTGCAGGCGGACGCAACGGTGCAGTATTTGTTCGCCAAGCAGAAGGATCGTGTGATGTACAGCGATTTGGAACAGGACAGTCCGTATAACACATATAAAGTGAAAGGATTGCCGCCGGGACCGATTGCGAGTCCAGGCAAAGCAGCGCTTGAAGCCGTGGCTAATGCCGAGAAGCACAGCTACTTATTCTACGTGACCAAAAAGGACGGAACCGGTCAGCATTATTTCGCGGCTACGTATCAGGAACATTTAAGAAACATCGATAAAAGCAAAGGAAATCAGAAATAGATTTTGCACCGTGGATATGCTATTATGGAGAAGTTTATGAAAAAGAACGAGGTGTAAACAAGATGATAACCTCAGACCATATTGAGCGCTATATGGTATCGCTCATACCTGAGCGTTCTGAACTGCTTACGCGTATGGAGCGAGAGGCCGAAGCGGAACATATCCCGATTATCCAGCTTCCCAGTATCCAACTGCTCCGCTTTTTGCTGATGGTGCACAGGCCTAAGCGGATTCTTGAAGTGGGAATGGCGATTGGGTACTCGACGATTTGGCTTGCGCAGGCGGCGCCGGATGCGCACATTACATCCATTGAGATTTCAGAAGAAATGGTCGAGCGTGCGCAGCGGAATTTCGCCGAAGCAGGCATAAGCGACAGGGTTACCGTACTGCATCAGGATGCGCGGGAGGGGCTATCTGGTGAGCATGCGTTTGATTGCATCTTTTTAGATGCGGCCAAAGGGCAATACCAGGTATTTTTTGACCAATATGCGCCGTATCTGGTGGAAGGCGGACTGCTGATTTGCGATAACGTCTTTTTCCGCGGCATGGTCGCCGAAGAAGAGGTTCCGAAGAAGAGGCGTGGCATGATACAAAAGCTGCGCGCCTTTAATCAATTTTTAGCCGAACATCCGGCGTTTGAGACGTCGTTCGTCTCCATCGGGGACGGGCTGGCCTTATGCATAAAACGGAGGGAAGTAAAGTGAAAAAACCGGAATTGCTCTGCACCGCTGCCAATTTGGACGAGCTTACTCAGGTTATCGAAGCCGGAGCGGATGCGGTAAGCATCGGACACGAGCGATACGGCCTGCGGGTCGCGGGCAACTTTGAGCTGGAAGACATTCGCCGGGCGGTCAAGATAGCGCACGCGCGAAGCGCGAAAGTGTATGTATCCGTCAACGCGTTATTCCATAACGATGATTTGAAAGGATTGCCGGAATACCTGAAGGCGCTCGAGAAGATTGGCGTAGATGCTATTGTGTTCGGTGATACGGCTGTCGTAATGATTGCGCGTCAGATTGGACTTAAGCTACCGCTTCACTGGAACGCCGAAGTGCTGACCACTAATTACGAGACGATGAATTACTGGGGCAGGAAGGGGGCGACGCGCGCATTTGTTGCCCGTGAGTTAAACATGGACGCGATTATGGAAATTAAAGAAAACGCTGAAGTAGAAATTCAGGTGCAGGTGCACGGAATGACCTGTATCTTCCACTCCCGCCGCAATCTGGTGACCAACTATGAGAAATTCAAAGGTCAGGAACCAAAAACGACCGGCATGGACCGAAAGCTGTTCATTACGGAAGAAAAGCGGGAAGACTTGCAGTACCCAATCTTTGAAGATCGGAACGGGACGCATATCATGAGCGCGGAAGATATTTGCATTCTGGAATATCTGGATGAACTGATGGATGCGGAGATTGACAGTTTTAAAATTGAAGGCATCATGAAAGACACAAACTATAATGTGAAAGTGACTTCGATTTACCGCCGGGCAATCGATGCTTATGCGGAAAGTCCGGATAAATTCCGCGGGATGGTGGACGGACTTATGGATGAGCTGCGGAGCATCCAGCCGTCTCACCGTGATCTGACGACAGGATTCTTCTTTAAAGAGCAAGTTTATTAATGAGGTGATGAATGATGGCGGACATAAACGTCATTTCCGATAAAAAGATTTTAAAACCGCGTGGTCCGATTCTACAAAAGCCCGAGGTGCTGGCTCCGGCGGGTAACCTGGAGAAGCTGAAGTTCGCGGTGCGCTATGGTGCGGATGCGGTATATATCGGCGGTCAGAGTCTGGGCCTGCGTGCCAATGCGGATAACTTCTCGTTCGATGAGATGAAAGAAGCGACAGAATTCGCCCATGCGCACGGTTCCAAGGTGTTTGTGGCGACCAATATTATCGCGCACAATGAAGACCTGCATCAGGTGGATGATTTCATGCGTAATTTGCAGCGTTCCGGCATCGATGCCATTATTGTCGCTGATCCGGCGTTGATTGAACGCACGAAGCAGGCAGCACCGGATTTGGAACTTCACCTGAGCACTCAGGCATCGACGACGAACTGGCAGACGGTGCAATTCTGGAAAGAAGAGGGCGTGAGCCGCGTTGTGCTGGCGCGCGAAGTTTCCATCCGGGAAATCCGCGAAATCAAGAAGCATGTAGACATTGAAATCGAAGCGTTTGTACACGGAGCGATGTGCATTTCCTATTCCGGGCGCTGTGTGCTGTCCAACCATTTTACCGCACGTGATTCAAATCGCGGAGGCTGTTCCCAGTCCTGTCGCTGGCAGTATGATATGTTTGAAGAATTACCGCAGGATGAAGCGGAAATCGAGCAAATTGGCAAAAAAGCGCTCCCGATGTTCGGCGAGCAGGATCCGCAATTTACGATGAGTTCAAAAGATATGTGTATGCTCGGTTTCCTGCCGGATATGATCGATGCAGGCGTAGACAGCTTTAAAATCGAAGGGCGCATGAAAAGTATTCACTACGTGGCGACGGTCACCAATCAGTACCGCCGTGCGGTAGATGCATACTGTGCCGACCCGGATAACTATAAGTTGAATCCGGAATGGATGGAAGAGATTCGCAAAGCGTCCCACCGTTCACTGACGACCGGGTTCTTCTATGGCATGCCGACGGAACAAGACCAGCTGTACGGCGAAAATGAAGATATGCCGGAATACGAATTTGCCGGATTGGTGCTGGATTATGACGCGGAGAGCGGCATCGCAACGCTGCAGCAGCGCAATAAATTCAGTGCAGGTGACACGGTGGAGTTCTTCGGTCCGACGCTGGATCGTTTCGCGCAGACCGTAGGCGAGATGTGGAACGAGAAGGGCGAACCCATCACTTCTGCACCGCATGCCATGCAAATTGTGAAAGTGCGCGTTGACCGGCCGGTTGCCGAGCATGATATGATGCGCAAGGAGAAGAAATAACTGATGGCAGTTCCGATTATTATAGGCGTGGCGGGTGGCACCGGCTCCGGCAAGACAACGGTCGCCCGCGAGATTTACCGCCAGTTCGAAGATATGAGCGTCGTGATGATTGAACAGGATGCGTACTATAAGGACCAATCTGACCTAACTTTTGAAGAGCGGATAAAAACGAACTATGACCATCCGCTGGCGTTCGATAATGACTTGCTTATTGAACACTTAGAACGTCTGCGCCGCCGTGAATCGATTGAGAAGCCGACGTATGATTATAAGCTGCATACCCGGGCGGAAGAAACGGTACGGATCGATCCGAAGGATGTTATTATTCTTGAAGGAATTTTAATTCTTGAGGATGAACGCCTGCGTGATTTGATGGACATTAAAGTGTTTGTCGATACGGATGCCGATGTGCGGATTATCCGCCGGATGCTGCGCGACATCGCGGAGCGCGGACGCACGATGGAGTCGGTCGTGGAGCAGTATCTCACTGTAGTGCGGCCCATGCATATGCAGTTCATCGAGCCGACCAAGCGCTACGCCGATATCATTGTTCCGGAAGGCGGTCAGAACCGTGTGGCCATTGATTTGTTAACGACAAAAATCAATACTGTATTAAAGTCGCTATAGATGCAAGCGCCGAACTCTCTGCCAGAGAGATTGGCGCTTTTTTGCTGCTCCTGCCGGTCCAAACAAAATCGAGCATTTTTGTTACAGAAATCGTCTTTTTATCTTAGAGTGGTCTTACCCTTTTCTACCCGGACCCTACTATACAATCTATTCAACTGTTAATAACTGTTCAAAGAAACCGCCGATTTCCAGTTCCCGATCAATAAAATGTATCTCCAGAATCCAATCCCGTGGTTGACCGTTCTTATCAGGTTCTCTCATAGGAACTTCATTATCAGGATGAATATAGTTCTCAATTTCTTCTCCTTGAACTTGTTCGTGAGGGAACTCACCAATGAGATGACCGGCGTGCGGACCTCCATATTCCCATCCATACTTTTTTGCAAGATCACAAACAAATGCGAAGAGTTCACTACCTGTGATATTAGGCATGGATTGAAAGAAGGCTTTTCCCTCTTCCCAAGCCTGTTCAATATCATTACGTAGCTTTATTTTGATTGGATCTTCTCCAAGAACGTATGTCCGTCCGAAATCAGCTTCCCAGTCTTCAAAGATGGGACCAAAGTCAAGAAAGATAATATCTTCCTTCGACACGGTTAAATCTGGTGGATTTTCTCTATAAGGATATAATGTGTTCCTTCCAGCTCGCACAATGCGTTTATGCCAATATTTCTTAATTCCGAACATTTGAAAGGCCAACTCATAAATTTCTCGATTGATTTGTTTTTCGGTTACACCGCCACGTAGTATCCCTTTTTCTTCAATCGCTTTGAATAGCTCTTCCGCCTTCCTTTCAGCATCTCGTAAGGCTGAGTGTCTCTTCTCTAGAAATTGATTCAAAACTTCCTCCCACCTCTCAATAATAATATATTGTGAAATTTTATTATACGAAAATTAATAATTTTAGGTAAAGGGGATAAATCATGAAGTTGCTCTTTTAACCAAATATTGTACTAAGCTCTTGTAGTTTAGATATAATATTTTTTTCGACTTGTTCATCAACTGAAATTTGGTCTTTCGCTATCATAAGAAGAGGTTCATATTCACCGATTACTACTGAATGGTGAGCTTTTTGAAATAACGGGAGATCATTCATGTCATTTCCAAAGCAAATAAACGTCTCTAGAGAGAGACCTGATTGCTCCAGGGCCGCCATTTTATTCACCTCTTTATATGTTATATCTAAAATATCTTCAGCAGAATGATAATGAATGGTGACATCTAACTGTGTTATTCTTTTAGATAATTCTTCAAAGTTATTGCAAGATAACACAACAATTTTAATGAAAGATTCAATTTGATCAATTTCTACACGGTTAGCCAACTTATGTGGATCTACATTCATATTTCCTGTAATCGTAAAAATCGTTGTTTTGTAGTTGTATTTTTTTAAAATCGGATAGGCGTATGTAAAATTACGTAAATAACCGTCATCAAATGTAATGACTACACTGTTTCTTGGAAGCATAGCTTTCCCCTCTACGAACTGTTCCAGCTGTTCTAAGGAGACCGTTATGTATCCATGCTCGTGTAACAATTTCATTTGTTCAGCAAACATCTCTGAAGTAATAATGGGTGCATGTTTTCCAAACTTCTTCTTTTCATGTGTTTGTAAAATATGGTGGTACATAAGAACAGGGATTCCTTGTTTTGTTTTTGAATAGACTTTCGTTATTGTGAATCCCCATAGAATAAAGAAAAAGAAAAGGGGAAATCGTTTTTTTACCAATTTCTCATCTCCTTTGTAACCACCTGGCTCTTCTTTACTTCGTTTTATTACTATTTCAAGGCAGGTAGCCTGATATACTTTTCATCATCTGTAATTATTTAACATCTTATTATGAATAACTATATTACCTGCGCTTTTATTCAACAAAAAAGCCGCTCTGGTTTCAGAGCCACTGTTACTATTTGATAAATCATCGGTAATCTCAATAATCATAGATCCTGATGAGGCATAAAAAAGCCATTCTTTCTACAGTATTTTATAGAAAGAATAGCTGATTTTTTTACTTTATGATATGAATTTATCTTGGCTTGATGGTGATGGGATAGTACCTTTACCATTTCGAATACCTCTTCTTACTTTTGTTACCCTATATCTGCATCTGCAATATTTTGATCTGATATATGGGGCTCGTTAGTATTTGTTGCATTAGGACTAATATTAATGAATTTCATAAAATTGGCCGTATTACCAGTACCTGATCCGTTAGATGATTTTGAAGTGCTTTTAGGGGAAAGAATAACAGACTCATTAAGGTTGACCACTGCACTGTGATCCATGCTTACTATATTTATAGATCCAACGATTGAAGGCATGTATATCCATCCTTTATAAAGTATTTAATAATATATAAGTATGATGACATTCACCTACAAGTTCATAATTCAATTCAGTTAGTTCAACCTGTTGTTTTGTATTTCTTTTCCGTATATGAACTGTTTACATGCCTCTCCTCTTTACTCCGTTGGTAGAGGAACTAGCGGACCAATTATAAGTGATTCCGGTGGTGTATCAAAAATAGAAGAACAGGTAATCACCTGAATATCACCTATTAAAAAAAACGGCGGGGCTGAAAACTCCGATAATCCGAATGTCTTTAACTGAAATTTTTTTATTAACCACATTCATATTTATCAAGAACTCTTCTCTTCTCGTGATAATTTATTCAAATAACTTTCAATACCGCTCCGAATGTCTTTTTTTACTTTTTTAATGACTGTTTGCTCTATAGTTCCTGAATCATTATCCGTTGCATCTGTGTTCATTTGATTAAGATAATGGTGAATACGCTGATCTACCTGTTTTTTAATATCTTCAATTATAAATTGACGAAATTCCTCATTCACCTTATATTTTTGTCTTCTTTCCATAACCCTGATTTCTTTAGGAAGCTCCGAATGTAAATAGTTATCAATATGATTTTTTATCTGCTGGAATCGCGAATGTTGAGGATAGATCGGCATGTCTTCCACAGTTTGATCGTTGGTGGAAAATTCTTCGATTTCTCCAAAGCCATTGGGTGTAATGCCAATGTTTAAAGTCCCTTCTAATGTTTCAACCTTTAATTGGTCAAATTTGTACTCCATTTTTTCTACGATTACCGGATGTTGTTTTTTCAATGAACTGATTTCAGATTGCAGCTGCTGTACTATCGTTGATAGTTGATTGATTGACATTTGCTGTTTTGAAACAACTTCGTCCCGGAACTGCTGCATCCTCATATCGAGTTGATTTATTGGTTCTTGTTGTTTTAAAGAAATTTCTTCCTGTAATTGCTGAAGGGCCGTTTCCAAATTGTTTATTTTTTCAGTGTGCCAATTCATGTAATTATATATTTGTTGCAAAAATGATTGTATATCCTGATGGTACATACAACTGCCCCCCCTTTTTCTGCTATCCTATGCAAATAAATAGATAGGTGTTAGCCCACAACAAGATTACTTATTATGAAAATTATCACGTTGGGGGTGCTAATGGTACGAAAGGGCCTTGTAATTGCTGAGGTTGCCCAGATTCAGGGGCGGGACCAGTAAATGCTCCGGTATTATATAAGTTAGATAAAGGTTTAATTATGCCCGCACTTCCAATTTGCAGAACTGATGAACTAGTAATACTATTTACCCGGAAGTTATGAATAACAATACTTTGATGAACAGTTAGATTAGCTATAATCATCCCCTCCACTTACCTGATTCACAAGGAACCCATGGCATTTGCATCTGCAATATCAGGATCATAAGTATTTGTTGTACTAAAACCATTATTGGTATGTGGAAAATCACCCGTATTAAAGGAACCAGCACCGGCAAAAGTTTTTGAAGTACTTTTAGGGGAAAGAATAACAGACTCATTAAGGTTGACCACTGCACCGTGATCCATGCTTACTGTATTTATAGATCCAACGATTGAAGGCATATATATCCATCCTTTATAAAGTATTTAATAATATATAAGTATGATGACATTCGCCTACAAGTTCATAATTCAATTCAGTTAGTTCAACCTGTTGTTTTATATTTCTTTTCCGTATACGAACTGTTCACATGCGCTCTGTAACGTCCATATTCCATGTGTTTTAATGAATCAAGTACTAAGGATTAGCTTTAGGGTCTTGATTGTGTAGCAATTGGTGAATTTGTTTTTTTCGGGATTCTGTATCAATTAACTTGTTAGAACCAACTTGAAAAACAGAGGAGTCAGCAATACCAAGAATGTTAACTTGATTTACTTTAATCCATGGAGACTCGTTTTTCACAACCATTTGAACGTCCTCTTGAACAATAGGTTGAGGAATAGGTTTGTTAAATGGTGGATAGTCAGAAAAATTCACTTCATTTTCAATAAAGGAAGGAAGCCCACGTTCTACCTCGATTGATTTTGAACGAGGTTTTACATTGATAGCATCTCCTACATGAACAATAGAACTTTCTGAAACACTAAGAACCTTAATATTTTTAACAACAGATATTCTTGCGTTCATAACTTACGGCCTCTTGTTTTTCTTGATGGAGGAGCCGTTGGTTCAGATTCGGGAGGAGTATCAGAAACAGAAGAACAAGTGATTACCTTAGTATCACCCACCAAGAAGACAGACGATTCCGAAACACCTTGAATATAAATATTCCCAACTGAGATTTCTTTGTTAGTTACACTCATCTTCATTAAAACATATTCTCTCCTTCTAACAATGTACTAAAATAACTTTTACTACCAGTTCGAATAGCTTTTCTTAATTTTGTAACTGTTATTTCTTTGTTACACTATACCTGCAATATTTCCATCTGAAAAATGGATTTCGTTAGTATTCGTTTCGCTAGGCCCACTAGAGAATTTCATATTATCAGCGGTATTGAAGGAACCTGCTCCAGCAAACGTTTGTGAAGTGCTTTTGGGAGCAAGAGTAACAGCATCGGCAAAGTTGATTATTGAACTGTGATCAACGCTCACTATATTTATAACTCCAACGATTGAAGGCATAAACAACCATCCTTTGTAAAGTAGTTAATAATATATGATATGATGACATTCACCCAGAGGTTCATTATTCAATTCAGTTGGTTCGCTTAACTGGGGTAGTACCGGCGAAGCTGACACCACCCGCAAAGTAAATGGTAATAAAGGTAACTATGAATCCAGCTACATTTGGTACAAACAGCCGCTATGGTACGTATGGTTTGACCACTCCACAAACAGATGACAGTAACGGAATAAAAGCTATTTATCCATAATAGCCTAAAACTTTAATAGAGGTGGGAATGAAGTGATTAAAAAATCAAGAAAGAAATTGGGTGCAGCAATTCTAGCTGTTGGAGTTGTTTCAGGAGCTGGAGTAGCGTATTCTTCTATACAAAGCCCGGAAATTAAAACTGTTTATAGCCATGCGAGCTGGAATTATAGTTACGGTAGTATAGAGGAGCTTGCTCAGGATAGTGACTTAGTTGCTTTAGTGACTGTTGGCGAGAAAATAAGCGAGAAGTCAGTTGATCATATTCCAATGTCTGATTTTGAGGCAACAGTTGTAAAACCAATTATTAATAGTGAAAAAGGTCAGAAAATCTCTATTACTCAAACCGGTGGTTTAACAGAAGTAAACGGAGAGAAGATTAAGATGGAGCTGGAAGATGATCCGCTTCTCGTACCTGGCGAAGAGTATGTAATTTTCGCACGTAAAAACGATAATGGAACTTATGCGATCTTGGGAGGTCCTCAGGGAAGATTGAAAAATATTAACGGGAAGTTACATGCTATGAAATATGTAACTAAGCGTGTAGGTTGGGGAAATATTGAAGTGAAAGGTGAGAATTTGGAAAATTTAAAGTCTAAAATAGTAAAAGCCAAAAAGCAAAAGTGATTTCATATCGGTAAGCAGGCCGCGAATTGGTTGTTCTTCCAACTAATTCGCGGCCTGTTTTTATGTCGTTCTTTATATGTTTAAGCCCTGATTGACGCGGCAAAACTGGATAGATAGTCTAGTTTACTGCTTTGGGAAAGGGGCTTTGCAGCATGTCGCTGAATCGGAAAAAACGGCGGATGTTTATTGTTTTGCTATTGTTTACCTTTTTATATACAGGAATCATCACACGGCTTGCCTGGATTCAGGTGGTAGATACGCATTCATTCTCGCCTCACAAGGTGAACCTGGTGGAGCGGTCCGTGGCGCAGCGCCGTGAGAAGATTGTACTCGATACCGGACGCGGCATGATTTACGATCGCCGGGGCGTACCGCTGACCGGAGAAGAGCAGACGGGTCTGGCGATTTTCCCGCTTGTTCGCTACTCGCTTGATGATAATGAGAAAATCGATAAATTGGGACAAGTATTGGGTATTACAAAAGAAGAAACGCGCCTGTTGCTTTCAAGCGTAAAACATGCCGGATTCTGGAAGAACAGGGACGGAAGCATCATTTCGCTGCGCCAGGACCAGGCACGGCAGATCCAGGAACTCAACATTTCCGGCGTGATGCCGCTGCCGGTGACAACGCGGTATCCAAAAGATATGCTGGCCCATCATCTAATCGGATATATCGGTCAGAATGCCAAACTCATTCAAGAGAAATATCAGGATGATTTGGAGTCCGGCCTGCTGCACCCGTCCAGCAAGGTCGGTGTCGCAGGACTTGAGCGTTCATTTCAGCCGTTTCTTGCCGGTGTCGGCGAAAAATCGGTTTCATACTTCGTAGATGGACGCGGGAATCCGCTAAATGGACTTGACGTACGGTTGAAAGAAGCGGAAAATTCTTTTTATCCGCTCACATTGGTGACGACTCTTGATGCAAGGGTTCAAAAACAGCTTGAAGATGCTTTCGACGCGTCTCCTATAAAAAAAGGTGCCGCGGTTGTGCTTGATGTAGAGACGCGCGACGTCCTGGCGATGGTTTCGCGTCCGGACTTCGATCCGGCGCGGCCCGATCCGACGACGGATGCCTGGAAGAACCGGGCTATTAAGCAGGCCGTCCCGGGTTCCATATTCAAAATCGTCGTGGCGGCCGCGGCGCTCGAAGAGGGGTTGGTTAAGCCGGACGATCATTTTACCTGTCATGGTAAACTTGGCAAGTATGGCTTCTCCTGCTGGAAGGAAGAAGGACATGGCAACCTTACGTTTGAACAGGCGTTTGCCGAGTCATGCAATATCGCGTTTGCGGAAATCGCCAAAAAGGTAGGACCGGAAAAGCTGCAGTACTATGCGGTTAAATTGGGGTTAAATCAGCAGATTGGCTGGGAGAAGATGCCGTTCTACAAGCTGGGGAAGTTTCAGCAGCTCGACGGTGAGGATAGGGGGCGCGTATTCGCTCAAGGCGTGCCCAGGCATGACGAAGGGATTCTCATTCAGACCGGCATCGGTCAGCGGGACGTGCAATTGACCCCGCTTCAGGCCGCCAATATGGCGGCGATTATTGCAGACGGAGGTAAAAAACAGAAAGTGCGTACTGTCCAGTCCATTAACTATCAGAACGGAACTACATTTTACAGATTTGAAGACCGGCCGTTAGACAGCACAGACATTTCAGCGGAGACGGCGCGGATATTGCGGCAATTCATGGAGAAGGTTGTCGACGACGGAACGGCGGCTATGCTGAAAAAATTGCCGTGGAAATCGGCCGGGAAAAGCGGAACGGCACAGACGACTGTACGGGGGATGGCAATGAACAATCAATGGTTTGTTGGCTACGTACCGCGCGAGAACCCGCGTTATGCAATCGCCGTTCTGGCGGAAGAGCAGCCTACCACGGGAGTGAACCATGCGACCCAATTGTTTGGCTCATTCGTGAGCGGGCTTGCGCAGGCTGAGAAAGCAGCTACAACCGCAAGCGAAGAGAGGATGAGATAGAGGTTCTTGTCCATCGTTTTATCTCGTATAGTTAACGAAAAGGGATGAGGAGAGGTGAGAGAAATGTTTTATCAGCTTCTTAACAGGCTCCGTCCGTCCGGCAGTATCGGTATGATTTTAATGACGGGGTTCTTCATGGCGTTTCTGTTGTTGTTCGCATCTGCCATGATTATCGATGAAGTGCTGGAACAAGAGATAGATTGGTTTGATAAAGCGGTATACGATATATTTCATCGTCTTCACAGCGATACATTTACGGCAGATGTTATTTTTCTGACCCATATGGGTTCAGTCACCTGGGTTGTTCCCATTTTTGCCTTTATCCTGGGTGTGCTGATTTGGCAAAAGCAGAGAATTGAGGCATGTATGCTGACGCTTGCGCTTGGCGGAGGCGGTTTGTTTAATTACTTCCTAAAAATGCTGTTTCGAAGGGATCGGCCGCCTTTGGAACACCTTGTGGATGTCGGCGGATATAGCTTCCCGAGCGGTCATGCCATGGTCTCGTTTATTTTTTACGGCATGCTTGGATATTTAGCCTGGTACTATCTCAAAGAGTATGGAATTGGGCGCTGGGTGGCACCTGTGTTTCTCGGGATTCTCGCCGTAGTCATTGGATGCAGCCGAATTTATCTGGGGGTACACTATGCAAGCGATGTTATTGCCGGATTTACGATTGGCGGCGTGTGGCTAATCGCGTGTATTCTCGGTCTTCATCTGCTGCATTGGTATGTTGACAAGTATAAAAGAGTAGCGGAGTAGTCCGTTCCCTCAGGTTTTTCGCCGTTTTTTAAATATATGTGAATGTGATTTTTTTACCGAAGTTTCTGTTATAATGGTGAATGGTAAGAGAAGCAAGTACATATTGGGAGCACCGATAAGGAGTTGACGAATCATGAGTGAAGCAGTAAATACGCTCGAAGGATGGTTTGCCCTGCATGATTTTCGTTCCATCGACTGGACGGCGTGGACAAGCGCGCCGGAAACCGAACGCCGGCAAGCGCTTGAAGAATTAAAAGCGTTTATGAACAAGTGGTCGGATGTTGAAGCCGGCAAACAGGGAAGCAGCGCTGTTTTTACCGTTGTCGGACATAAAGCCGATATCGGATTCATGCACCTGCGTCCGACACTGGAAGAATTGGAAGCGGTAGAAGCGGAGTTCAATAAGACGCTGTTTGCGATGTATACAATGCAGAACTATTCCTACGTGTCTGTTGTTGAGCTAAGTAACTATGCATCCCAGGCTGAGAATCCGGAAGAAGACCCGGCCATTCAGGCGCGTCTGAAACCGGCGCTGCCGAAAACGAAACATGTTTGCTTCTATCCGATGAACAAAAAGCGGGAAGGCAACGATAACTGGTATATGCTGTCGATGGAAGAGCGTCGCGGCATGATGTACAGCCACGGCATGATTGGCCGAAGCTATTCGGGACGCGTAACGCAGATTATTACCGGCTCTGTTGGCCTCGATGATTGGGAGTGGGGGGTAACCCTGTTTGCAGATGATCCGATCGTGTTTAAGAAGCTCGTATACGAGATGCGCTTTGACGAAGTAAGCGCGCGTTTCGGAGAATTCGGCACATTCATCGTCGGCAACCGTATGACAGAAGAACGCCTGGATGAGTACTTTGCGGTATAACAGTATATAGGTATAGAAAAAGAGGAGCGCAGCAGCTCCTCTTTTTCTGTGAAAATCATGAGGAAAGAAGGAGAGAGAAGAGGAAAGAAGATCCAGGGAAGAAAAAGGCGTGCGCCTTTTTCGACATTAAAATCATTTCTTTGTTCTCTTTTCCCTCCTACCGCAAAAGTCAGTTGCCCTTCTCCTCATTTTCATATCGGGGTTGCAGCTAAAAAGCCATGGCGGTTTTGTTTGTATTAGGGATATATGAGATATTTCTTGCGCTCCTGTTTAAACTTGTTGAGCGCCGGAGCGTATTTGGCTTCAATCTGTTTAGGGCTGAGTCCCTGGGAAAGATAAAGGCCAATTTTGTTTGTACCCATGATTTTATCGAACATGACAATTGTCTTTCCGCTTTTCGGTACTTTGAACTTGTTCAGCGAGCGGGCGTATGCGAGGGCATAAATACCGGTTTTGGCCGGATTAAATGTTCGATAGTTGGTGATTTTAAGACGAACCCCGCCGGCAGAGCCGCGTTTTTCCGGAATGAAAGTGACACCCGGAAGCTTCGCATTGTTTAACAGCGCCGCATACTTTTTTGGATCGATACCTTTGCCCCCGATCCATTTGAACGCGTCTGCCTGGAAAATTCCCGTTCCTTCTCCGAGTCCTGTCGCGTTGTAGCCGAATACCGACTGTAAATCAGGCATAAGCGGAGAACTTTGCACCCAGCTAAGACCGGTATCCTGATAAATCATGCTCCGTGTATATCCTTCCATAGGGACTACCTGCAGGTTCGCGCCGATCTTACGGTTGAAGAATCGCGCCAGCTCTCCTGCGGTCATGCCGTGCGTCATCGGCAGGTTGTCCACCCCGACGAACGATTTGTATTTATCCTCAAGCACCGGGCCATCCACGATCAGCCCGCCCAGCGGATTCGGCCTGTCCAGCACAACAATAGGCTTGTTGTTCTGTTTTGCGGCGACCATGCAGTAGTTTAAGGTGGACATGTATGTATAGGAGCGGGCTCCGATGTCCTGCATATCGAACACGAGAACATCGATATTCGCCAGCATCTTTGCCGATGGCATTCTCGTTTTTCCGTATAAACTGTAGATTGGAATACCCAGTGTCGGATGGAAGGTCGATTCCACATAGGCACCGGCTTTGGCTTTGCCGTCGATGCCGTGCTCCGGGCTGTATAGCGCAGTCAGCTTAATGTTCGGATATTCCGCAAGTACGGAAATGGTGCTTTTCCCCTGGCTGTTGACTCCCGTCTGGTTAGTGACCAGACCGATGCGTTTTCCGTCAATCAGGTGGGCGTACTTCTCAAGCAGCACTTCGTTCCCCAATTTGAAATTGCTCGCTTTTGCCTGTGCCGGCAGCGTAAGCATACTACCCGCCAGCACGAATGTCAGCAGGAGCGATAAGAATTTTTTCATCGTATTCTCTCCCTTGATGCGGTAAACAAAACAGGTGGATGTCGCAGCAGGATGTCTGTCTCGTTTCCTTAGAAATTTGTCCTATATAAATGGACGCCGAAGAAGGGAGATGGTTGTGCAATAAGGAAAAATAAAGAAAAATTTCGTTTTATTTATCTTTATACCTGCATATACCTGATTCTTTTGTTCCGATATATAATTAAGAAGGAAAATATTGAGTATAAACACCTATACATACAAGGTAAGAAAGTTAGCAAAGGAGAGAGAAAATGAAAAAGAGAGTTTTGCTTACGGGGCTGCTTGCCGTGTCCCTCGCATCTTCGGGTGCAGTGCCAGGGTTACCGCAGGTGATAGGGATAGAGGTTGCGGAGGCGGCGAATGTTACCGCTAATGCTATTACTTCTTTGCGTACGGGCGAAGAAACCACAATTACACTCCCTTCTTCACAGCCCACTTATAACCGTATTATTTGGAATACAGACCCCAGGAATGTTGCCAGTGGAAGCGACTATAAAATTTACGGTAAAAAACCCGGCTCTACTACTTTAACAGGAACAGCGTATCCATTGGCGACGTCTACTACAGGGGATACAATTAGGGTTGATGTGACTGTATTGTCCAATGGGGGCACAGTTCGTGACTTCATGTTTAATAGGATTACATATACCGGTGCAGAGTTTTCCTGGCTAGGAACCACTGGCCCTGTCTATGTAGAAGTAAAACCAACCAATGGTGGAACATCACCATATTCAGGTGTTGTCAGCAGTCGCTCCTTATATGTTTCTAATTTATCTCCAAACACAGAGTATGAAGTGTTTATTGATAATCAATCTATAGTAAAATTTACAACAAATGATAATTACGGCGATCGTTACTACTATGACGGAAGATGGTACTATTACGATGACTATTACGATGATCGTTACTCTGATAGCTACGTCCGTGACTTTAGAATCGACGGCAAAAGCGATACGCATGTCGACATCTCCTGGCGCGGCACATCGCGCAATGTCTACGTCGAGTTGCGCAAGCGCAGCAGCGGCAGCAACGTCAGCAGTAAATGGGCAAACGAAAATACATCCTTCAGCGGTCTGTCGCCTGACACTGAGTATTCTATTTATATAGACGGACGCTACATGGCTTCTTTTACCACAGAAAAAAATCGAGCTGCTTATAATGTTGTCATTACAAAAAATACGTCCAACCGTTCCGTCGATGTCTCCTGGAGCGGCACAAACGGGACGGTAGAAGCCGTGCTGAAAAAGAACGGTTCCCAGGTCGACTCGAAACGGACGAGCGAGAAAAAAACGACTTTTTATAATCTAGAGCGCGGCACAGAATACTATCTATATATCGACGGCAAATATATCGAAACATTCTCGCTTCCATCCGAGAGTACCCTACCATCGCAAACGACATGGCAGCCGCCTTCTTCAACATGGCAGCCACCCGTCGCAACATGGAATCCGGTCACTTTCACGGACGTAAATAATCACTGGGCCAAGAGTGCCGTGGAGAGGTTGGCTTCTTACGGAGTGGTCCGCGGATTTGCAGGCGGACTGTTCAAACCAGAAAAGCTGATGACAAGGGAAGAATTTATCGTTATGCTGGTGAATGCCCAGAAGTATGAAATAGGCAGCGGTACAACGGGATTTAGTGACGTGCAGACAGAGCGCTGGTCTGCTCCTTACATTGCAGCCGCTGTCCAGAATGGTATTATTACCTCAAGCGACTATAGCGGAGACCGCTTCCTGCCCGGCAAATTTATTACGAGGGAAGAGGCAGCCGTTATGATTGCGAGGGCTCTAAAACTTACACCGGACGCGAGCGCCTTAACGTTTACGGACACATCATCCATTCAGAACAAGGAGATGGTTGGAGCGGCCGTAAAGGGAGGAATTATTACAGGGGAGCCGGATAATACATTTAAACCGCGTGCACTGTTAATCAGGGGCGCCGCAGCCGTAATGATCAATGCGATTTACAAACCGTATTAACAATACTAGGAAAAGAGCCACATTCCGGCTCTTTTTTGTATATACTGTAAGAAGAAGAGAAACTTTTTTGAAGCTGTTCCGTTTAAAATAACAAAGCTAGTATGGTATATACCAGAAGCAGGAGGCGATGGATATGGATGCCTTTCTAAACAATCATGGAAACACAGACCCGCTTTCGCTGACCGAAACACCTGTGACGGAAGCGGAACGCGTGGATATATCAAGACTATCGGAAGAAGACCGTAAACGGGTACGTGAGCTTGCACGGCAGATTGAAGTCAAAGACAGCGGTACTGTGCTGCAATACGGTGTGGGTTTGCAAGGGGAGATTTCGCGTTTCTCCGATACGGTGCTCGACTATGTACGGGCTAAAGACAGCGGCGAAGTCGGACAGGCTCTGACGGATCTTATGTTAAAGGTGAAAGAAGTCGATACGGAAACTTTATCGGGTAAAAAAGGCAGCTTCCTATCCAAAGTGCCGGTGCTTGGCTCATTTATGAATTCCGGCAAGAAATTCATGGCTCAGTATGAGAAGATAGGGACGCAAATCGAGACGATTACGAGACAGTTGGACCGGGCAAATGCCCAACTGTTGAAAGACATCTCTTTGTTGGACACGTTGTATGAGAAAAACAGGGAGTTTGTACGACAGCTTGACTTGTACATTGCAGCCGGTCGGCTGAAGCTGGAAGAACTCGAACAGGAAGTCATGCCTGAGCTTAAACGAAAAGCGGAAGCATCGCAGGACCCGGCTGATGTGCAGGAATTGAATGACATGGGACAGCTCATTAACCGGCTGGAGAAAAAGATCCACGATCTTGTGCTGACCCGTACCGTCACCATTCAATCCGCACCACAAATCCGTCTGGTACAGAACAATAACCAGGTGCTTGTCGAGAAGATTCAATCCTCGATTCTTACTACCGTGCCGCTCTGGAAAAACCAACTGGTCATCGCTATTGGATTGCACCGTCAGAAGCAGGCGCTTGATGTACAGAAGCAGGTGGCGGATACGACGAATGAGCTGCTGTTGAAGAATTCGGAGTTATTGAAAATGAACTCGATCGGCATTGCCAAAGAGAACGAGCGGGGCATCGTAGATGTCGACACGCTGAAGAAAACGCAGGCAAACTTGATAGAGACACTCGAAGAGACATTGTCTATCCAGCGGCAGGGCCGTGAAAAACGCCGTCTGGCAGAAGTGGAAATCAACAAGATGCAGCAGGAACTAAAAGAAAAGTTGACCGCGCTTGCCGTACAGCGTCAAAATCGCTGATAAACTTAAGCGAAAAGCCGGAATGTTTTGCACTCCGGCTTTTTCCATGTATAGATTTGCAGAAAATCGATGATACTAAGTACGAGCTTTTATTTTTGGCAACACAATTCACACTGGCACGGTCATCGGAGCCGTAAGGATGGAAGAGAGGTAGGGCTTCCGTTGTTTTGAGCTTTCAAAAATTTAGGCATATCTTTTCCTTTTGTTGCGGTTGATTGCCGACTGAACAATTAATTTGAATATGAAGTTCATAATTCACATATTATAAAGAATTATTGCTTCTGCTTTGTTGATATTCTTTATAATATGTGGATTTTTTATTTACTACGTAAATAGAAGTAACATATTATAATTTTTTACTGGAGGTTTTTTATGCAAACAACAGGAACAGTTAAGTGGTTTAATGCGGAAAAAGGATTCGGATTTATTGAAGTTGCAGACGGGAACGACGTTTTCGTTCATTTCAGCGCAATTACAGGTGAAGGATTTAAATCCTTGGAAGAGGGACAGCGCGTTCAATTCAGCATTGTGCAGGGAAATCGCGGTCCTCAAGCTGAGAATGTTGTAAAGCTGTAATTCTTATCGGGAAAGCTGCCAAATAAGGCGGCTTTTTTGCTGTATAGGAAAGTATATGTTGCTTTACAGTGATAAAGCAGCATATACTTTTCCTCCACTGTAATCGCGGAAAAACGTGCGGGGCGTGTGGCGGCCTTGGTTAGAATAAATAAAAGGACAAGCATGCTTGGATACTGACAGCTTGCAGGGTAAAATAAAGATAAAACCACGGACAGGGGGTTCAAGTATGCGCTGGGAAAAAGTTCAGGAAATTTATCCGAACCAATTTGTCTTACTTCAGAGTCTGAAATCGCATGTTGAAGCGGATAAGAAGTATATAGAAGAGGTAGCGATTATTCGTCCGTTGGAAGATGAGCGGGAAGCGACAAAGGAATTATTAAAGGCGAAAGGAGACCGTTTTGTTTATCATACGTCCAAGCCTTCTATTGTAATGGAGATTATTCGTAAACCGAATATCAGAAGGAAGGCTCCGAATGAAAGTGGAGTACACTGATGGTTTGCTACATGTGTCTTTTACGATTACATATCAAGGGAAAACCGCAAAACTTGAGCATGTAATCGTAGACACAGGAGCTGCTCGCACCATTATTTCTGCTGATGCGGTATTTGACCTGGGGATTTTTGCTACGGCGGACGATGAGATTAACGTGATGTACGGGATCGGTGGAGAAGAGTACTCGTTCCGCAAGGTGGTAGATGAAATTGAGTTTGCATCATTTAAGGCTGGTAACTTTCCCATTGATTTCGGTGATTTAGATAAAGGGTTTGGAATCAACGGCATCATTTATAGCTTATTAAGCCAATGGGGTGTTGTTTTACTAAGTGCAGCAGCCCTTTAGTTTAGTTTGGCATTTTTTTCTTAATATTTTTCAAAAAAATTTATACTATT
>NZ_BJXX01000132.1 GCF_007991215.1 Aneurinibacillus danicus | reverse complement strand
TTGTTGAGGATAAAAAATTGTGACCGTCAAACATCGTTCCAAAATAGCATCCCATCCCGATCACTTCCTCTCTGGAACATGATGCAGGCCATATTAGTTTTGGATATCCTCTTCTTATTTTGGGAATTGATTTATCTAAATACATATAATATACTGAAAATTACGGGGTTTCAAAAAAAGAGGGAGGGTGATTTTAGTGGTTAAGAAAAGTTTATGCTTGAGTATACTTGCCCTTTTCATCGCAAGTCAGGCAGAAGCTGCGGAAATATGGTCGGAGCCGTCTAAAACAGAAGTATGGTCCCAACCAACTAAAACGGAGATATGGACAGAGAATTGGAATACAAAAACAAATACACAGCCAGTTGATACAAAAAAGTCACAGGAAAAACAGAAACAAAACCTAAATGTAAATGATTTCATTGGGAAATGGAAGCTTTGGATACCGGGCGGCATGACATCATATTATTACGTTAATTCAGGAAACTATGCTGGAAGCAAATATAACCCTGGCGCTTCGAATGGTACACTGACCATTAATAAAGATGGTACTTACACGTTTAATAAAACGAAGGGGAAATGGAGAGCGGCAAAACCAGGGGAAGTTTATGGAGCAGAGAGCGCTATTATTTTAACAAACGGACCTGACAAGGTTGATTGGGCGGTAAAAAAAGCGGTAAAAAAAGCGGAAAGTAAAGATGGAAAGATTGTTTTGTTGTGGGATAGCGGCGGAAAATACACAGATGGATCAAAAATATGGATCGCCGGGTCTGAGGGAACCAAAACAAAATAACGTTCTTACATGGACGGTTAATACTTGTAATATGTGGATAAAAATAAAAAAACACCGGCTTAAGGGTACCGTTAACTTTTTAAGGAAAATATACGCTAAGAATGTTTGCATACGAAAAAAGTCGATTTTTCCTACGCTAACTAAGGAATCGTCGACTTTTTTCTTTGTATCAAATAAGCGTACCCATTTGATATGTATGCTATACACTGTTCAACCTATCCATGAGGGGAAGCCAGAAGAGGCTAAATAATATTTTAGGGAAAAATATCATAGAAAAAACCAGGAGCCATGATCTCATGCCTGGAAGCGGCTCAGCACTTCTTCCGCTTCTTGAATGATGTCTTCAACGATATGTCCGGCACTTTTCACACCTTTGATCATACCGGCGATCTGCCCGGCCGGAGCAACGCCGTTTTCGACATCGCCATCAATTCTCGCGCGCTTAGAGGCCTCTTTTCCGACTTCGATCAACTGCAAAGGATACGGGTGAATTTCATTCTCACGTTTTTTCCAGTAATCAGTAAAGTTATTCTTAATCATACGGACAGGCTTGCCGCTGTGGCCCCGGGAGATGACGGTTCCCTCCTCATTAATAGACACGATCTTTTGCTTATAATTATCATGGGCATGAGCTTCGTGGCTTGCAATAAATCTGGTCCCCATCCAGACACCGCCGGCACCCAATGATAGGGAGGCTATCAGCCCTCTTCCATCCGCGATGCCGCCGGCAGCCACTACCGGGATCTTGACAGCATCAACGACCTGTGGCACTAAGACCATCGTCCCTACACTTCCGGTATGCCCTCCTGCCTCATGTCCCTGGGCAATGATGATGTCAACACCGTCTTTTTCCAGTTGCACCGCTTGTTTAACATTACCGACCACGCACATAACCACCATGCCCAATTGATGAGCTTCCTTAATCACACCCAGCGGATTCCCCAACCCGGAAATCAGCACCGGCACTCTTTCCTCCAGTGTGATTTCAATTTGCTTCTCAACTTCGTGGGAATAACGGGCAACCTGCTGGCTGCTGTGATCCGCTATAATTTTTCCGAACAAGATATCGACGCCAAACGGTTTATCGGTTAGCGACTTCGCCAGACGGATTTCTTCGCGCAGCTCATCCAGAGTCAAGTGCCCGGTACCGATTACGCCAAGGCCACCGACATTGGAAACGGCCGCTGCTAATCTCCCCCGGGCCAGATACCCCATCCCCGCCTGCATAACCGGGTATTTGATTCCAAGTATTTTGCAAACCTTTGTATTGAATAGACTTTTCATCTTCATACTCCCTGTATAATAGGATTCAAATATTGAATTTAATCTAGAAGATATCGCTTTTAAGAGAAAAACGGCGCTTCATATTATGCCGATTGGCATCCTTCCAGCCAAGAGCATCTTCCGCGATTAAAATTCGTTGAATATTGGCAGAACCTTCTCCCGTACGGAATAAACCTGCATAAGCCAGGTATTGATTAATCGGATATTCATCAGCCAGAGCATAGCCGCCATAAATTTCATAAACCGCCTGAGCGGCTCTCCATACGACTTCAGCCGCAAAATATTTGGAATGAGAACTTTCTCTCGTAGTCGCCGCCCCTTTGTCTTTTAAGTAAGCGCTTTTATAAGTCAATAAACGGGCCGCTTCAATTTCCACTGTCATATCAGCAATCAGCTTTTGAATCATCTGGTACTCACCGATTTTGTGGCCGCCTACAACTCTTTCGTTACAATATTGAATAGCGGCCTCTAAACAAGCTTGCGCCAGCCCCACCGACCGGGCCGGAATTGTTAAACGCCCGTAATCGAGGGCATTCATAGCAATCTTGAAACCTTCCCCTTCATTGCCTAACAAATTTTCTTTTGGAATTCTGTAATCGGTTAAAAATAATTCGCACGTTTTGGTTAAATTACCGAGAGAACTCATTGAGATATCTTTTGCTTCAATCCCCGGTCTGTCCATTTGAATGATAAAAGCGGATATGCCCTTATGGCCAGCATCGGGATCCGTCTTTGCAAAAAGCAACCCTACATCTGCAACACTGGCATAAGAAGCGAAAACCTTTTGCCCGTTTACTACATATTCGTTACCGTCCAATATCGCTCTTGTTTTCATCGAACCTGCAGCATCAGATCCTCCTCCGGGTTCAGTCAAACCAAAAAACCCAATCCATTCCCCCCCAATAAGTTTTGGAACATATTTTTCGATCTGCACTTCCGTCCCCCAGTTTAAAATGGTAAAAGGGACGGTCATCGATTGTGCGTTGAAAGTACTCCCAATCGATGCACTGACACGCGATATTTCTTCCGCAATAATTGCCAAATTTAAGAAACCAAGTTCAGAACCACCATATTTTTCGGGGAAACAAGCACCATAAAAGCCTTGCTCTCCCATTTTCCGAATAATATCACGGGGAAATCTCCTCTTTTGTTCGTATTCTTTTATTTTTGGCAGAATTTCCTTTTCAGCAAAAGACTTCGCTAACTGTCTAATAAGCTTATTCTCTTCTGATAAATCAATATTCAATTCCGGTCACTCCCCGACAAATAGAATCTTCAGAGCGTTTTCCATTTCCCTTGAATGCATGCATTACATCATAAGGCCCGGCAACCAGGTGGAAAGGAAGGGAAACAGGATAAGGAGCAATAAGATGAATAAATCAGCAACAACAAACCAAAATACCCCTTTGAAACCAACAGCAGTCGGAACACCGGCCGAGCCGGAAGCCACAAATACATTCATTCCTACGGGAGGGGTGACCAATCCTATTTCCGCTGTTTTTGTGACAATGATCCCAAACCAAACCGGATCGTATCCCAGGGCAATAATTAAAGGGAATGTAAACGGTAACGTAAGGATAAGAATGGCTATTTGATCAAGAAACATTCCCAATATTAAATACAAAATTATAATAAACATAAGGATGATCCATCTAGGTATATCCATCATTTGTATGAGCTCAACAAGATTCTGTGTAACCTGTGTCGATGTAAGGTAATAGCCAAAAAACATGGCCCCCATGACGATCAGCAGTATCATCGACGTTGACTTAAGCGTACGGCTCAATGCCTCAAGTATATTCTTCACTGTCAGGCGGCGCATCCCAAAAGCGATTAAAAAAGCCGCAAAAGCGCCGATGGCACCGGCTTCTGTAGCCGTAACCATGCCCGAGTAAATTGAAACAACGACAATAGCGACCAAAAGGAGCATAGGCCAGATATTCTTTAAAGATTGAAACCGTTCTTTCATTGTCGGTATAACGTCAATTTTTGGCGCAACGTCCGGAGACTTTTTCACCCAAATCAAAATCGTTATAATGTAGCCGACGGCAGTAAGTACTCCCGGAATAATTCCAGCGATGAGCAGGGAACCGATTCCCGTTTCCGTCAAAATTCCATAAAGAATCAGTACGACACTGGGTGGAATCATAATCGCCAATGTTCCAGCAATACTTACAGCACCCATTGCAAAATGTGTCTTATATCCATACCGCTGCATCTCTGGAACAGCGGATGCCGCTAAGGTCGCCGCAGAGGCTGTTGAGGACCCGCATACGGCAGCTAGTCCCGTTCCGGCGAAAACGGTTGCAATTCCCAATCCGCCCGGCAAATGACCAAGCCACTTATAACCGGCACGAAATAAATCTTTTGTAATTCCACTCGCTGTCATAAACTCAGCCATCAAGATAAACATCGGAATTGTACTTAATAAAAAGCTGGATACACTTTCGATGGGGGTTGTTTGGGCAATCCCCATAAACATCTCTACCCCTCCGAGCATAATCAAGCCAACGGTTCCCGATACCGCCATCGCAAAAGCGATTGGCATGCCAAATGCCAACAAAAATAGTAATAGTGAAAGAGGAATGGCAACAGTCATACTATGTCGTACTCCTTTCTATTTCAACATTAAAAGACATTATGCTTGGCCGCATCTTCATCATCACTATTCATTCCCATCGCAGCATTGGCCGCTTCTTCATCATCGCTATTCATTAGCGCAACTTTGATTGCTTCCAGAATCAAACGCAACACAAAAAGAAAAGAGCCGATTGGCACCCAAATAACCGAAAGCCATGTGGGCCAGGCAATCAAACCGCTTGATGTGTAATTGTTTACCCATGCTTCTTCCGTCGCCAGTACTCCCTGATAACCGATCACCAGCATCAACAGGGCGCCGGCAAGCAGAAACATAATATTCAATACTCTGACAAGGCGGTCAGGCAAATGCTCCACCAGCATATCTACCTTTATATGGCCATTCACTTTCATCACATAACTCAAGCTTAAAAACACTACCACAACCATCAAATAACTTTCTACAAACTCGTATGCGCCGACAATTGGGCTATTAAATAAATAACGGCATATGGCATCAGCCGTTGTCGTCAACATCATAAGGAAGACCGCAAGCTTCGAGATGAAATAGAAAAATAATTCTAAGTAATCAAAATATTTCATTAATTCTCTCATATCTTCACATCCTTATCCGAATTATTTTTTCTGTTCTTTCTAAACCGTTCTTTCATAAGAGTACGATTTAGATGAGCAAATGAAAGGCCATAATTTTTCCGGACCGTTTTCGATTATCATTTCCCCAAGATCATTTGCCCACTCACTTTCCGTACCGAACTCATCACGCCATGACCATAACCTGCGCGTACTATGATGTAGTGGATATTCGTCAGTAAAACCAATAGCCCCATGGACTTGATGAGCGATAGGCACAGCGGTGCTCACTGCATTTCCGACTCTAATTTTGGCGATCATTATTTCTTCCTTAGCGTATTCGCTCTCGAATGCATAAACGGCAAAATCCGTTACGATACTTGCTGCAGAAACTTCACCGGCCAAAACCGCCAGCTGTTGCTGGATTGCTTGAAAGCGTCCGATTGGCTTCCCAAATTGTGAGCGTTCTTTCGAATAATGTACTGAAAGCTCTAGAATGCGTTCTAAAGACCCGGTCATAAGCACCACCCGGGTCAAAGCACCCAGGTTATAAATTGTTTGAGTAGAAAACGGCACAGTCGCAACAAGCTGGTTTTCTACAAACACATCCTGAAAAACAACTTCGTTGCGCGGCTCATTTGCTAAGTTTATTCCGGGTTTAATCGTGCATGAATTTGAGTCAACAAATGCGATAATCGGTTGTTCATCTGTATTCGCTACTACCACGATGCCCTTTGCTTTTTCTGCCCAGGGCACTTGACCCGCTTTACCGGTAATCACCCAGCCTTTAGAAGACTTTTTCGCAAAAATCATTTCGTTTTGAACAACGGGGACAACGGTTAATGGGTCCGTAGAAACTGGTAATCCGGACAATGAAAGCAACCTGTTGGCCATCAATGTTTCCGCTAACGGGATCGGAGCCGAAAATCTGCCCGCAATCCGCAAAACAGCCATCGCATCTTCCAAGCTTCCACCCGCCCCCCCTGATTCTTCGGGGATACCAATCGTAGTCATTCCCACTTCCGCCAAAGTATTCCACAAATCACCGGCCCAGGCGCCTTGTTCAGCAGCATGAATAACGTCTTTTGTACATAAATCTTCCATGATTTTTGTCGCGGTATTTAAAATCATATCTTGAATATCTGTCATCGAATCCCTAACCCCCTCGCAATAATTCCACGTAATATTTCGGTAGTCCCTCCACGCAGTGTAAACCCTGGTGAATGAAGTAAAGCCTGTGCAAGCAGGACTTCAAAGCGGGAAGATGAAGCAAGGGATGGCACAGAAGCGTAAAGCAAGCGTGCTGTTTCCGCAATTTTGCTTTCAAATTGAGTACCCAGATCTTTTACCAGAGAGGCCGCTATGTCTGGGGCGATACCTTTTTCAAGGAGTCCGGCCACCCCTAATGACATCCGTCTCAGGGTCCATAAATGGGCCACCAATTCGGAAATCGAAATTCTTGCTCTTTCATTCGCATTCTTATCCAAAACCCTTACTAACTCAACCAGTAAAGGGAATGTGCTCAGGAAACGTTCCGGACCGCTCCGCTCATACGCCAATTCCGTCATACTTTGCTTCCATCCGTTTCCGATATCACCGATCACCATTTCGTCAGGAACGAAGACCTCTTCTAATATCACCTCATTAAAATGATGCTCCCCCGTGATCAGGCGAATGGGGCGAACAGTTACACCAGGAGAAGCCAAATCAATGATCAATTGACTCATTCCCTCATGACGTTCGTCAGTAACAAGGGAAGTTCGGCATAATGCAATCATGTAATGGGCACGATGTGCTCCGCTGGTCCATATTTTACTACCGTTTATAATCCAGCCGTTCTCAACTTTTTTCGCGCTTGTACGGACCGATGCAAGGTCGGAACCGGTATTCGGTTCACTTAACCCAATGGCAAAATACCATTCTCCGGCAGAAATTTTAGGAAGGAACCTTTTCCGTTGTGATTCAGTTCCAAATCGCAACAAAAGCGGCCCCGTTTGACGGTCTGCTATCCAGTGCGCTGCAACCGGGGCACCGGCAGCCAGCAATTCTTCGGTTACTATAAATCTCTCGAGTGCTGAACGTCCATGACCTCCGTATTCACGGGGCCATGTCATGCCAAGCCATCCACGCTCACCAAGTTTACGGCTAAATTCAGGAGAAAACCCTCCCAACCAGGAATCACAGTGAGGCTCGAATGTGCCTTTCTGAAGCTCCTCTTTAATAAAAGCACGGACTTCTTTCCGTACTTTTTCTGCAGCTTCCGGTAGTTTTATTACCGGTAATTGCAAATCTTTGAACAAAAAACCCACCCCCAATTAAAATTATGCGTAAGTTCTATCTTTACAAAAGCCGTTTATAAAACGAGCCATTCCGAAAACAAATGGATAGACAAGATCATCTAGTAAGATTTCGGTAAATCAAGCACATGCTCACCAATATAGTTGAGCACCATCTCTTGAGAAACAGGGGCAATCTTTAATAGACGCGCTTCCCTCCAGTACCGCTCGACATGATACTCTTTCGCGTACCCAAACCCGCCAAACGTCTGCAAAGCCCGATCACAAACATTAAAAACAACCTCGGCTGCAATGTATTTCGCAACATTTGCAGCGGCTCCGCTGGGCTGACCATTGTCATACAGCCATGCTGCACGTTGCCATAACAAATCGGCTGCCTCCAACTCGGCATAACTTTCTGCCAGCGGATGCTGTATTGCCTGGTTTTTACCAATAGGACGCCCAAAAACTACCCTTTCGTTGGCATATTGGACAGCCTTCTTTAATGCGCACATGCCTAATCCGCAAAATTCCGCCGATAACAGGATTCTCTCCGGATTGAGTCCATCGAGCAAATGATAAAATCCCTTGCCAATTTCACCAACTACATCCTTTTCACTGACGGGGAGATCTTCAATAAACAGCTCGTTAGAATCGACTGCATTCCTTCCCAGTTTTTCGATTTCCTTTATCGAGACATACCTTTTATCCAAATCAGCGAGGAAAAGAGTCATTCCGTCCGTTTTTCTCTTACATTCTTCCAGGGGAGTAGTTCTTGTAAGCAAAAGTACTTTGCTTGATTCTTTCGCTTTTGAATTCCACACTTTTTTTCCGTTAATAATAAAATGATCTCCATCTCTCCGGGCAAATGTAGTGATTCGCGTCGTGTCTGTGCCTGCATCCGGCTCAGTCACTCCAAACGAAACATGCAATTTTCCTAAAGCAGCAAGGGGAAGATATTTTTCCTTCATTTCCTCGGAACCATGTTTTACAACCGGATTTAAGCCAAACAAAGAGAGATGGATCGCAGTTCCCCCATTCATCCCCGCCCCGGTTGAGGCGATGGCATTCAATACGATCGCAGCTTCCGTAATGCCGAGTCCGGCACCGCCATATTTTTCGGGTATCGCTACACCGATCCATCCCCCATCGGCAATGGCATTGTAAAACTCCCAGGGAAAACGGTGTTCCCTGTCACAATTCAACCAATAATTATCGTCAAATTTGGAACACAGGCGGACTACTTCCCGTCGAATCATTAATTGTTCTTTGGTCCATTCGAAGTTTATCTTCATCACCTTCTTTTAATGTATTTGAATCTCTTATTTATCTACTTGTCGATCGGACGTTTAAGCATCAGAGCCACCCGCTGGCAACGCATCACAATTTCCCCGCGTTGATTCAAAGCTCGATGCTCAAAAACGACAATTCCTTGCATAGGGCGTGACTTCGATTCCCTTTTACTTATGACTTCGGTCTCGGTATAGATCGTATCTCCACCAAATACAGGACGAGGAAACTCAACATTCTGAAAACCAAGATTCCCCACTGTCGTTCCAAGTGTAGTATCTTGTACAGAAAGCCCAACTGCCAAACCCAATGTAAACAAACTGTTCACAAGAGGCCTGCCGAACTCTGTTTTGGATGCATATTCCGCGTCAAGATGAAGCGGTTGCGGGTTCATTGTTAATGTAGAAAATAAAATATTATCGTAATCATGTACCGTTCTAGCTGTCTGATGTTTTAAAATTTGCCCTACTTCTAACTCTTCGAAATATTTGCCACCCACAATACACCCCTCCCCTAAAACTTCATTCTATTCTTTAATCTGTCAGCACGTTTTAACAGTTTCATAGCACGAGTATAATGAGGTTCATCCACCATACCGCCTTTGAAAGCAAACGTATTTTGACCATTAGCTCTCGCAACCTCAAAAGCTTCCACCAGTTCACGTGCTTCCGCTATTTCCTCATCACTTATTTCAAAGTGACGATTAATCGGATTAATTTGGTCAGGATGAATTGCGATTTTACCGATATATCCTAAATCAGCCGCATCCTGTGCCTCTTTCGATAAACCCGTCAAATCTTTAAAATTGGCATATACTGCGTCCAGAGGATCAATATTAAAAGAAACAGCTGTTAGCAAAGCGAATGAACGAACAATATGAAACAATGGAATAAGCTCTCCGGCGTCATCACGAATTTTTTTGCCACCAAGAGCGGTAATTAAGTCTTCATTTCCCCATGTAAAACCTGTAATTCTTGTTGAAGAAGCAGCGATTTCACGCAGATAAAGCATGGAAGCAGGTGTCTCCGCCACAATAACCAGCAGCCCTGTAGAACCTAAAGGGAACCCATATTTATCTTCGTTTCGTTCTAAAATACGGTCAATTTGCTGAATGTCTTCAGGAACGCTCACTTTCGGAATGACATACGTATGCGGCCTTCCTGCAATCGTTTCCTCAATATCCTGTTCTGTTAAACCAGAAGACAAAGGATTAATTCGAACAAGACGCTCCTTCCCTGCAAAATCACTTGTTTTCAACAATCTGTTTACTTGCTTTCTAGCCACCGGCTTCAAATGAGCCGCTACAGAATCTTCCAAATCGAAAATAATTCCATCAGCTGCCGTTTTCAGGGCATGTTGGAACTTTCGTTCACTCTCACCCGGCACAAAAAGAAGTGAGCGCCTGATTCCTCGGTATGGAACCAACCTAATTTCCTCCCTTTTTAAAATCTTGTTGAAATTCCTCATTATATTGCTTGAATTTTCGTAATATTTCTGATGCAGGCAATCCTTTTGCATCGAAATCTTTAGCCCACTTATCATTAAACAGCGCTAACTCCTTATTCCAATGCTCCAATTCGTCTGCCGGCAGTTCATAAAATTCGATGTTAAACTTCTTATATTCTTCTATCAATTTGTCTTCGTCTTCCATAGCCCCTTTTCCCATTATTTCAGGCATTTCCTGGCTCGCCTGCCATACGGCGTCTTGGACTTCTTTCGGCCAACTACTCCATTTTTTCTCATTGACTACATAAGTTATACCAAATGCAGAAAGCGCCGCATTCGTAGTAGTATATTTCGCTACTTTGTCCACCTGATAACCAGGCCAGCTAAAGAATGATATAAGCGTTCCGTCTATCGTTCCGCGATCCCAGGCACTATAAATCTCTGTACCTGATATGGAAACCGGTGTTGCGCCCCAGGCCTGCATCATTTGTTCCTGCAACCCTCCCGATGTGCGGATTTTCAAACCTTTAAAATCTTCAATCGTCTTAACGGGATGCTTGGAATTTACAATTTGATATGGGGGGGTCGTTCCGGCCCACAGTGGTTTAACCCCTTGTTTTTTAAATTCGAGTTCGTAAAGGTCCTCCAATACCAGTTTATTAAATGCCTTTGAACCGCTTAATGAGTCTTTAACAAGGCCAGGATTGCCGCTTACCCCGCTTAACGGCATCTTATCGGAAACATATAGCGGTCCCACATAAGTAATATCAGCCACCCCGGTTCTCGCAACATCCAGTAAACTTGCTGCCTTACCCAGTTGTTCCGCTGGATAATACTCCACTTTAATTTTCCCTTTACCTAACTCCTCGATCCGCTTAGTCCAAGGAATCGTTGCAACTTTCGGAATCAAATGCGAGCCAGGAAAAGAATCGGCAATTTTGATGACTACTTTTTCACCGTTTGAAGAGTTGGATTCTTTAGCATTTTGTTTTGTTGCCGTCTCTTCGCTTTTAGTGCCGCATCCTATCGTACCCAAAACTAATAAAATTCCTAATATGAAGAAAAACGATTTTTTCATCTTGTAACATCCCCCCCCTGTAAATTCATTCAATATCAATTTTTTAGACAATCTTTCACCTAATTTCTTCCCCGCCATAAACGAGCCTGGCCATTTTATTCCCTAATCAATTGACATAACACATTAATTCCCGGTAAAATGTGGGGTTCTTTTTTCTATCATTGCGGCTAATGCTTCATGATGATCCTCCGTATCTCTTACGATAGAAAAGTGAGATGAAATAAGATCTAAAGCTGTCCGCAGGTCAAGATTTGCAGACTGGTAAGCAGCCCGCTTTATCATACGGATCGCAATTGTTGGCGAATTGGCTATTCTTTCTGCAAATTCCAATGTCTTTTGCATTAAATCCTGTGGTGCATATACATGATTGACAATTGACAAATCTTTTGCTTCTTTAGCAGAAATAAAATCACCTGTCCATAATAATTCCAACGCTTTAGCCATACCGACTATTCTCGGCAGAAAATATGCCCCCCCATCTCCGGGGACGAGTCCCACACGGATATACCCTTCAGAGAATCTGGCATTTTCTGAAGCAAACCGAATGTCGCACATTAACGCCATGTCCATCCCTGCACCAACCGCCGATCCGTTGACTGCCGCAATCATCGGCTTCTCCAACTGTTCCAGAGTAAGAGCAATACGATGAATATGCTCCCATAAAATATTCTTCCGGTTAATTGACTTCGACGCATCCATTGCATCTAAAGCCGCAAGGTCAACCCCCGAACAAAAAGCGCGTTCACCGGCTCCCGTTAAAACGACGGCATGAACCGAATCATCTTTCCTGTATTCGTCTAAAGCCTCCGCCCATTGGTCAATCATATCCATCGTAAATGCGTTCATGACTTGCGGGCGATTCAATGTGATAATCGCAATTTTCCCTCTCTTTTCAAACAAGATGTCTGCCATCATTTTTCCTCCTTTGATTCTGAAAAAATGTTAATAATCCGTCAGTACCGGCATCTTACGAATTCATGTCCATCAATGAATATACAGCTTATTTTACCAATCACTCCCACTCCTTCCACTTTGCTTTTATCTCACCCCATGCGGATTCCAATTCTCCTCTGAACTGCGGAGCTGCAATAGAGATCAATAGATCGGCTCGTTCCTGAAGCGATTTATTTCTTAAGTCGGCTATCCCATACTCTGTCACGACAAACTGGACATCGGTACGAGTCGTTGTTATAATGGTTCCGCTTTTATGAGCAGGTACTATTCTGGATATTTTCCCTTGATCAGCAGTTGACAACAGTGCAATGATAGACTTACCGTTTAGAGAAAGCCTGGTGCCGCGAATAAAATCAACTTGACCGCCTGTCCCCCCAAATTGGGCGCCTCTAATCGTTTCCGCATTGATTTGTCCAAACAGGTCAATCTCTATTGCAGAATTGATAGAAACAAAATTATCGATCTGCTTAAGCACGTTAATCGAATGGGTATAACATACAGGACGAAAATCCACCAGAGGATTATTGTTTACAAAATCATAAAGTCGTTTCGTCCCCACCGCGATACCGGTTACAATTTTCCCACGGTCAAGCGTTTTCTTTTTTCCGGTCACTACTCCCGCTTCAATCAAATCAACCACCGTATCGATGATTAAGCCAGAATGAATCCCAAGATCCTTTTTGTCTTTTAAACAGGACAGAATCGCTTCCGGGACTGCCCCGATC
Organism: Aneurinibacillus danicus; assembly: GCF_007991215.1. Taxonomy (GTDB): domain Bacteria; phylum Bacillota; class Bacilli; order Aneurinibacillales; family Aneurinibacillaceae; genus Aneurinibacillus; species Aneurinibacillus danicus. The sequence continues at coordinate 30,116 of NZ_BJXX01000132.1, read as the reverse complement.
CCGAACTGTATCGTGTCGCCGTCCTTAACCAAGGTCGAAACATATTTTCCTATCCGTTCCATGTCCGGAGTGTATTTCGTTTTCGGCATTTCCGGAAGCGGACGATTCGTTTTGACGATATAATCCAGTTTATCGATATGAATCGGCGCTTCTCCATGAGTACACGGCATACAATCATTCATTTCGGCAATGATTACTTTCGCTTTGTTCAAAACAGCCGGAACAAAATCAGCCGAAATTCCAAGGCTACAATATCCCCAATCATTAGGAGGAGAAACCTGAATAATCGCAACATCAACTTGAGCCTCATTGTTCAGGTAATTATACGTCTCGGTTAAATGCAAAGGAACAAAACGAACTTTTTCATTTAAAAATGACTTTTTTAATTCTCGAGTCAAAAAAAATGCTGTCATCGATGCGTTTTTATGCAACGATGTAAAATCCAATTGGTTTAATCCCGGTAAAACATTTGATATATAATGAATTCCATTGCTTGCCTCAGGCATGTTTTTCAATGCCTGGAGGATCGTAACAGGTTCGGACGCATATCCCTGTATATATACATGCATCCCCGGTTGGAAAAGCTGCGGAACCTCATCCGCTCGAATGGTTACAGTCATGTGGGCGAGCGCCTCCTTTACATTCGACTACAATGGTTTGGTACTATGCTGCATCGTGCCATCCACTGTAATTCCATCTTGAATAAAATCATCAATTTCATCATGACTATATCCGAGTTCAGAAAGAATTTGCACGCTGTGCTCACCAAGTCGGGGAGCAAAATGTCTACCTTCTACCTGAGATTTAGAGAATGTTACAGGAAAATCAATGTCAATGATTTGCCCTTCAGTAGGATGATTCACTTTTTTAAAAAAGCCGATGTGCTTTAAATGAGGATCTTCTAATAAATTCTCCGGTTTATTCAACGGCATAGCAGGAATATCTGCCTGCTCAAAAATTTCCATCCATTCGTTCGTTTTTTTGGTCGCTATAATTTTTTCAAGCATTTGATATATTTCATTAATATGTTCCGTTCTTACCGCAATATCGCGGAAACGTTCATCCTCAATAAGATCACGGTGGCCGGAAAATTCAAAGAAAGAACGCCACTGTTTATCGTTGTAAATCAATACACATATATAACCATCCAGTGTACGATACGGTTTTCGATGTTTTGATGTAGCCCTTGGATACAAAGAGGTGCCTAACGGCGGATCAAAAGCCATCCCATAGATATGTTCAATTAATGTATAAGAAATCATCGTTTCAAACATAGGTACCTCGATATTCTGCCCTTCACCGGTTTGCTCCCGATAATAGAGCGCTGCCATGATCGCGTTTGCTGCCATCAGACCTGTTGTCTTGTCCGCCAGAACCGTTGCCATATATTGGGGAACACCTGTCATTTCACCCTGAGCTGCTGCAAGCCCTGAAGCTCCTTGAATAATATCGTCATACGCAGGCTTAGTCCCATACGGCCCATCTTTACGAAATCCATAAGTGCCGCAATAAATGATATGATTGTTAGCCTTTGATACTTCATCGTATGAAAGGCCTAGCTTTTCCATCGCCTGCGGACGCATAGAGTGAATAAAGACATCGGCGTTTTTCGCGAGTGCTAATACCACTTCTTTTCCTTTATCTGTTTTAAGATCAAGAACAATGCTTTTTTTATTGCGTCCCATTTGAAGAAATGCACTTGCCATTCCATCATTTCTCGCGGGACCGAGGTATCTGGTACTGTCTCCCTTGGGAGTTTCAACTTTTATCACATCAGCGCCCAAATCCCCTAAAATAAGCGTACAGTAAGGCCCCATCAATACTGAGGTCAAATCCAGGACTCGGATTCCACATAACGGACCACTCAATTATACTCACTCCTACTTTTTAAATTTTATTCACTTAAGTGAATCGCTTACATTTTCTTTCCTTTAACAGTGTAAGTTTCGTCATGTGACCATATGACAAAAATTTTTCCGGTAAACAAATTTGTCATGTGTTTTATAAATTTATGAGAACTATAGATGTACCGACTATCGGTATTTATATTCATTAATCGGTATGATCATATAATATTATATTATTTTGATTATTTCAAGTTTTTAGAAAAATAAAAAAAGACGTACCCTGAGGGCAACGTCAAGAATTTTGTGTAAGTAAACAGGTTATTTATTGCAAGATGGATAGAAAATTTATCTAAAACTTTTTGCGTAATGAGTGGAAATTTGTCTGGCATAATCCTTGATTAAGTTTACATAATCTTCATACGTATCATTTCCCACTCTGATGACCGGCATTGTAATCGATAGACTGGCGACTATTTCATTTACATGGTTTGTAATGGGAGCACAGAAGCTAAACGCTCCCAGTACGCGTTCTCCTTCACTGGTTGCGTATCCTTGTTCCCTGATCTTCAATAATTCACTGCGTAAATTATTTTTATCTACAATCGTATTTGCTGTAATCGAGACAAATTCCATCTCATTTAACAATTGATCTCTTAATTGGTCCGGCAAGAAGGCAAGCAATACTTTAGCAGACGCCCCAGCATACAGGGGAGAATAGTGGCCGATATGGGTAAAGGTTGTTAATTCATGTTTTCCCTGTACATAACCTATACATTTACGTTTCTTATCATGTATGATATTTAAGGTAATGGATTCTCCTGTCTCGTTCGACAATTTTTCCATGTAAGGTTTTGCAATCGACAATAAATGGGAATTTACCCCCACCAGTTGTCCAAGGAAGTAAAGTTCCAGGCCCAATTTATACGATTTTTGTTTTTCATCTCTCTCTAAAAGCCCTTCTGCACTTAGTGTTTTCAGAATTCTTTGCAAGCTTGACTTGGATATTCCCAATTTCTTATGTAAATCGGCCAAGGATAACTCTCTGTTCTCAAACGTAAAGGCTTTTAAAACTTGTATGGCACGGTGAATGGTCTGCATTGAATCTTCTGTTTTCATTGAATATTCCGTTTTATTCTCATCCTCCGTGATTGGATTGGAAATCCAGGTCCTGGGAGTATGTTCAACAAAACAGGATTTTACCCCCCCATCACGAAATTATAGAATTCCTTTTAAAAAACGCAGCTTTCCTTTAATTTGTTTATTTTTTCTTCTGAATAGTTGAGAATATACCGCAAGATCATATCTGTATGCTCACCTAATTCCGGTGGAGCCGATTTAATTTTAGCAGGAGTTTCTGATAATTTGACTGGATATGGAACTTGAAGAATATCCTTATTTAGGGATGATACAAATATTTTCTGAATCATTCCACGATAATTCAATTGTTGATCCGAAAAGGCTTCTTCTACGTTATTTACACTGCTTGCCGGAGCTTTTTGTTCCTTTAATAGACGTAACCATTCTTCCCTGGTTTTTGTTTTAAAAATCTCTTTTAAGATTTCATGAAGAATTTCTTTATTTTGTTTACGTAATTCATTTGTAAGAAAACGATTATCTTGTAATAAATCCTCTCTACTAATCCCTTTACATAAACCAATCCAAAAATGTTCTTCTAGTACTCCAAGTGCAATTTTTTTGCCATCTTTAGTCTCAAAAATATCATTTGTTGCAAGGATATGTTCCATTTTTTCAGGATCAATCAATTCCCTTTCTATCATATAATCTCCAAATCGGGTACTGGCCCAGGAAAATACAGAATCTGTCATTGAGACATCAATATATTGTCCTTTACCCGTACTACGCTGGTAAACCACAGCGGCTAAAATACTTACGGCTGCAAACATGGAAGATGACAGATCTGCGACAGGCAAACCACTGCGCATAGGCGGATAACCCATTTGTCCAGGTATACTCATTGCTCCGGCAACCGATAGATAATTAAGATCATGCCCGGGTTCCAGTTTATAAGGACCGTCCTGCCCGTATCCAGAAATTGAACAATAGATGATTTTTGGATTAACAGCTTTTATTGTTTCATAATCGATCCCTAAACGGTTCACCACTCCGGGTCTAAAACCTTCTACCAGAACATCACATTGTTTTGCGAGATCGAGAACAATTTGACGACCTTCTTCCAACTTTAAATCAACAGAAATACTTTTTTTATTTCTATTTACGGCATAGTAGATGCCACGTAACATGTCACGTGTATAATCACCACGCCCTTTTTCTTCTACTTTAATAATTTCCGCTCCAAGATCCCCTAATAGAAGAGTACAATAAGGGCCCGGCAAAAGACGTGTCAAATCCAGGATCCGCAATCCAATTAAAGCCTCTTTATCCATGGTCATCATTATAAAAATCCCACCCCATTATTTAAATAAGGTAACTCACCAGAATACACTTAACTATTCAAACGAAATATTAATCAAAAATTCTAATAATTATAAATAATTCCCGCCTCTTCACGGTGATTTATACTTACCTTTATTCAGCCATCCTGCCCCATCGACTACAATACAAGCTCCAGAAATATAACTAGCATAGTCACTAACCAAATAAGACGCAAGGTTTGCAATCTCTTGAGGATTACCAAATCGTTTCAACGGAATATCACTTAATATTTTTTCTACAGCTTCAGGGGGGTGGGCCATAATTGGGTCACAGCACCGGTATCTTCGATTGGTCCAGGAGCAATCATATTAGTTCTGATCTGATAAGGCGCCCATTCTACTGCTAGAGTTTTTGTTAGAGCCAAAACACCTGCCTTAGCTGCAGCTGAATGAGCTGTTAATGGACTCCCGGTCCATGCATGAACAGAACCAATATTTAAAATTGCTCCACCTCTTTGTTGTCTTATCATTTGTTTTGCAACGGTTTGACTACAATACCAGGTGCCATTAAGCACAATATTAATGACTGTATTCCAAGCATTAAAGGACATTTCCAATGAAGGAACACGAAAATTCCCTGCTGCATTGTTTACCAAGATATCTATCATTCCAAACTTTTCTACAGTTTTTTCAATCATTCTTTCAACTTGTTCCGGTTGACGAACGTCGGTTTTAATTGTCTGAACATTTGTACCGTGCTTGGAAATCTCTTCTGCTGCTTCATCTAAATTTTCTTGTTTTCGGCTCGCTATGACTATGTTGGCACCCAACCTAGCAAATTCGTTTGCCATTGTTTTACCCAAACCTGTTGCTCCACCTGTAACAATAGCCACTTTACCCTCTAAAGTACCGTCCGGTAACATAGGCTGTTTATATTTTAATGAAAATTCATTCAATGTTATGCTTCTCCCTCTGAAAATATTTTATTGTTTCTAAATTATTATGAATGACAAAATATTGAAAAACACTCGCATTCATCACTGCTAGTATATACTTAGCGATGTGGATACGAGTGTGTTTTTCCTTAGAAATTACTTAATTTAAGTTTATTACAAAGCTGGATATAAATTATAAAATTTAGATTAATTTAAATATTAAGTAAATTTTTAAATATATTCTAACCAAACCACAACTGATTGTCAATTATAGCTGTTAACCATTAGTGGCTGAATTAATCATGATCACCTTACAATCGCAACATCCACCTGCATTACTCCATAAATATGAACATTTGGCAAGCCTGATATTTCGTCAATTTTAAAATGTTATGTTTACGCTGTTACGATTACTGCTCCTCAGTTATTGGCTAAAAACATGAGAACGGCAACTATTGTTAGAGGGATAGCAACATCATCTATCGGTTACAGATTTGTTCATTGGCTTTGGAGCATCATAATAAAACAAAAAAATAAAATCTTCAATGCTTCTACATGTATGGTCTCTTCCCTCAATGGGCGCAGATCATTTATACTCTGGTAATCTCCGACATTCAGCTTCATCATTACTACCGAGCCTTGGACTTCCTGGCAGAGCATAGGGAACATCTGGATCAGTATTTATTTGCACGGACCTCTTGAACCTGGAGTTAATTAATTAATTAATTTCCTTTCCAATTTGGTTTGCGTTTTTCTGCAAAAGCTCTAGGACCTTCAATAGCATCTTGGCTATTGTAAACGCGCTCATATATGCGGGCAGCATTTTTAGTCGCTAGAGTAATCCCCATATCCATTCCCTTCTTAAAAGACTCCTTTGCAGCCATAACAGACAAAGGTGCATTGTCACGAATGATTTGAGCCATTTCCATCGCTGAAGAGAGTACTTCTCCTGGTTGTGCTAAACGGTTCAGAAAACCTAGTTGATACATTCTTTCCGCACTAATCGGTTCTGCCATCATTGTCAATTCCATACTTATATTAAGAGGAAGCATCCATAATAATGGCATTGCCCAAGGTGAACCACGCCCTACTTTTGCCTCCCGAATTGAAAATTGAGCACTAGAACTTGCAACACGAAGATCTGCATTTTGAGCAAGTAAAAACCCCCCTGCAGCTGCAACACCATTAATTGCTGCAATAATTGGTTTTTTTACTTTTGTCATATTTATCATCAACGGGTCGGTAACCATTTGCAGAAAGTCTTTTCCTTGATTACTAAGCTCGGTTTGTTCTTTTAAATCCATTCCGGCACAAAATGCCTTTTCACCAGAACCGGTTATAATAAGTACCCGTACATTATTATCCTTATCTACTGTACTCCAGATTTTATCCAACTTTTCATAAACTTCTACAGAAATTGCGTTCATTCTTTGCGGACGATTTAAGGTAATCACACCGATTTGATCTATCACTTCAAATAATACAGCAGAATCACCTGAAAACATTGCTAATGATCCCCCTTTCCATAATACAGACATAAATTTATTTATTAAAATCGTTATTTAACTGAGTGTTTTGCAAAACGCCCAATTAAGTAATTCCAATTTCTCATATTTAATAGAAAATTATTATTTATTACAATATATATTATTTAAATAATAATATTAAATATTAGAAAATTCGATATTAGGTAACGTTGTTGTGTTGAAACGATGATTCATTTCATTTACATGTCCAAAGTCGTTAAAGGGCTATTACACAATGGCGACCAGATTTACACAGTTTGTCCTCATTAAACTTTATCTTGATAGCATTTGTCCCATAGTGAATTGTCTTGTTTTCTATCAATATATTTAGTCAACTAATTTCGTTTTTCTTTATGACGACCCATTGATCAATTACCGACCTGATTATATCGGCAAAGTGAATATTATCGCTTCTCCGTTTGGTACTAATCTCCCTATAATTCACATGCAAAGACGGATACCGTAGAGCTATCGATAGGAAATCGTCTGGTAACTGTTTTTCAAACAATATGTATGCAGTTATACTATGTCCGTCGCTGTGGTGAGGACGATCAATCCAGGGGTCCCGAGTGCCCTGACAACTGTATTTAGTTCGTAATCCCAGATCGTTTAATCGCAAAATGATGTCTTGTAACTCAATATCAATCCACCCATCCGGACGTTGCTCTTTGGTATCTTGACGAATATTAAATTGTTCACGATACGCTTGATCTCGAACAAACTTCTGGATAAAAGCTTTATAGTGCCGCTCATTAAAGATTCGGACGAGAAATAACCGGAAATACTCATCAACCAGCCTGTCATTTCCATCAAAAACACGGATGTTACAGGTGTAAGCTCCTTCTTCGTTATCAGGGTGAAAATCGTCTGTGTAGGCGCTCAGGGTAAAAACCGCTCTCTTTCCATCTTCTAACTTCTTACGTGTTTTCTCCTCCAGAATTAATCCCATGATATTCCCTCCAGATATTCTCCCTTGTTTTTTGTTCTTCTACCATGATATCTTTTGTCATTTTTCAAAAGTTAGCTTGGGGCTTTGCAGAATTATCTTCACTCTAAATTATAGCAGAAAAACAAGAACGTGCGTTTGTAATTCTGACAATTATGGGAATAAAATTTAATCTTGATGGCCGCGTGATGAATCAAGCAATTCAACAATATCTCTTTACACCTACGGGCATTTTTTAAGCCAAACTAAATAACCGAAGTCCAATGGAATTTCGGACTTCGGTTACATAACTACTTACTTCATTACACATTCGATACCTATTTCAACGCCGGCAGTACTCGCCCCGTCACTTGCCCGAATCCGACACGGTAACCATCGCCCTGGCACCAGCCAGTCATGGTGACCGTATCGCCATCCTCTACCCATATTCGCTGTTCTCCGTTATTCAAACGAATCGGTTCGGCTCCACGCCAGGTCAACTCCAGCATACAGCCCCGTGTCTCTTTCTGTGGCCCACTGATGGTCCCTGAGGCAAGGAGATCTCCTGGACGTAAATTACAGCCACCTACAGTGTGATGGGCAATCTGCTGCGCCATACTCCAATAGAGATAACGGAAGTTACTGGTTAAAATACGATGGGGGTTCTTCATCTTTTCTCCTTGCAGATAGACCTCCAAATGAATATCAAACGCACCAGCTCCCTTTGTTCTTAGGTAAGAAAGAGGCTCGGGGTCCTGCTGTGGACCCATTACACGAAAAGGCTCCAACGCATCAAGTGGTACAACCCATGGCGAGACTGAGGTCGCAAAGTTCTTAGCGAGAAACGGGCCAAGCGGTTGGTATTCCCAGGACTGGATATCACGAGCACTCCAGTCGTTAACCAACACAAGCCCAAAGATTTGCTCCTCGGCGTTCTCAACGGAAATTGGTTGTCCCATCGAATTCCCTGGACCAATAAACCAGCCTAACTCCAGCTCGAAGTCCAATTGACGACATGGTCCAAAAACGGGGGTGGGAGTATCAGGGAGCTTCATCTGGCCTTGCGGACGGCGTATGTCAGTACCACTAAGGATGACTGAACTCGCCCGACCATGATACCCAACTGGTAAGTGAGTCCAGTTTGGCATGAGTGCATTTTCTTTGCCGCGGAACATGATGCCCACATTGGTTGCATGTTCTTTCGAAGCATAGAAGTCGGTATAATCACCAATTTGTGCAGGTAATAACAGCTCCACGTCGCTTTGTCGCAGAAGTGCGCGCTTACGAAGCGAAACGTTATCCCGTAGGGTCGGTTCGTCTTCGCTCAGCAAACGCTGGAGCTGCGTTCGCACCTCACGCCAGGCTGTACGTCCAAGAGCCATGAATGCGTTAAGAGAAGATTGATGAAAAACCTGTTTGCCGGCCACTGAAGTCGTGTTAAAGTGTCCCGCCTCATCTAATACTGCAAGGTCTAATACGTAATCACCAATGGCAACACCGATACGGGGAACATCACTATTCTTAGGACGAAATACACCATAAGGTAAATTCTGAATAGGAAAATGAGATTCAGCTTCTACTGGGATAAAGGAACGTTTCATATATAGGCCTCCATTGTATTATAGGATGTGTAATGTCCGCAGGTCATCACGTGGCTCATCAAAACTACAGCTGCCATAGGAGCATAACATTTCCTTGCGCAGTTGTATGATCTCATCAACAGAAACCATTAGGTTACACCAAGCCAACCTCTTAGGAGTAAAGGAAAAGTTCGTCGGTACCTCGTCAGCAAGGATTTTTGCTGTCGTCAATGCATCCAGGTTATGAACGTGAGCCAACATCCCTGCAGCAAAAACATTGACGAAACCATGCATCCGCGTATGGACCTCATCACGATGCATCCGGATAGGATGGTGCAATCCGGCAGTAAACTTCATTGCGATGCCGCGATCGCGACATCCGAGGAGGGCAGCAGTAACCTGTTCAGGTGTCGGGAACATATCAGCCGTAACACCGCCAGCACGCAATTTAAAGCCGAGCACCGGATCACCCACGGCATTGTGTGCCGCTATAGCATCCAGCGTATCCATCATATGGTACTCCCAGTCTTCTTCTAATGACACCGTCACCTCACAGAACGTGTATAGGCCGTGCGCAGCTGTCTCCTTGGCAATGATGTGTAGCAGCTCTCGCATGGGCGGAACAGGCGGTAACGGCATTTCAAACACGCCTATCTCTATGGTGTCTCCATATCGGTCACGAAAGCGTGTGACTTGAGCCAAATCATTCTGCAGTCCTTTCAGGCAATCTGTCGTATTCGTACTCTTGCTCCCTACAACTGAAATGGCCAGCGGCATTTTACTTGAAAATAACGGCACATATGGCTCAAGCTCGTTCAGCCGTGACGCGGATATAATGAAACGCCCCAGCATCCAGGCGTCTCCTCCGGTTCGATAAGCAGCATAGTTGCGGATCGCTGTCTCTAGCGACAGACTTGCAGGCGGAAACAGCCCGGCATAATCGATTAAGTGTGCCAAGAAGGCGCCGGAACTTGTTTTCTGCATCGCATCCACCTTTGCCCGGATTTCGCTTTCCGTTTTCATAACTCTTCTCCCCTTTGCTCGCTAAATAATGAATCTAATGGATGTTGGGCGACGTGCTCTTTCCCCAACGGAATGTCTTCCATGCAAAATCATTACTTCTTGATAGGTAACCAGCTTGACATGTAATCTTCCACTTCAATCGCAAGCGCTTGTCGAGTCACTTTCAAAGGTCTGAAGGTATCAATCATGACTGCCAATTCTTTCGTTTCTTTCTTGCCAATACTGTCTTCAATTTTTCCCGGATGCGGACCATGCGGAATTCCCATCGGATGCAAAGTCAGCGATCCTTCAGTTACTCCTTTTCGGCTCATAAAATTCCGATCCACGTAATAAAGCACCTCGTCGCTTTCTACATTGCTATGGAAATAGGGAGCCGGTATGGCGTTGGGATGATAATCGTATAACCGCGGTACAAAGGAACAAATCACAAAGTTATGTCCCTCAAAAGTTTGATGAACCGGCGGTGGTTGATGAAGTCGTCCCGTAATTGGCTCAAAATCATGGATGCTTAATGCGTACGGATAGAGATATCCGTCCCAGCCCACTACGTCAAGTGGATGAAAGTCAAAGAAATAGCTGTAAAGGGTTTGTTTCTGCTTGACCCGTACTTCGAATCGGCCCGATTCGATATGTGTTTCTAGCCTTTCCGGAATGCGAATATCGCGTTCGCAAAATGGTGAATGTTCAAGCAATTGACCATGCTCATTACGATACCTTTTTGGAGGTACGATTGCACTTTGCGATTCTACCACTAAAAAGCGAGTGGCTTTACTCTTTGGCTCAATTCGATAGGTTGTTCCAATTGGAATCACTAAATAGTCTCCGGGTCGATACGTGAGGGTACCAAACACACTATGAAGCTCCCCTTCCCCTTCGTGGACAAAGATGATTTCATCCCCTTCTGAATTGCGGTAGTAATAATCCATTTTTTCAGTCGGTCTACATATACCTATTACTAGATCATCATTACCCATTACATATTGCCGCCCAAGAATCGGATCGCCCCCCGCAGGCAAATCAAATGTTAAGAAGTGTTGGTGTTTTAAAATCTCACGGTCGACATAATCAATGGCCATCTTTCCGAATTTTTCAACCTTGGTGACTTGTGTTGGTGGATGGTGATGGTACAAAATCGACTGAATACCCGAAAAGCCTTTTGTTCCCATTAATTGTTCATAGTATAATTGTCCGTCTGATTTATAAAAAGTGGTGTGCCGTTTTGCAGGTATACTGCCTAATCGATGATAAAATGGCATGGTTATTTCCTCCCCTACGTGTTATATCTCAATAATGAAATGACATAGTTAGTTAATTTCTTACTGGACTATCGTGAAATAATTCGAATTTTAGGCCTCTAATGAAATGACATAGTTAGTTAATTTCTTACTCTATGCCTTCTCTCAGATGAAAAATAAAGTCCATCTCAATTTCCCTTCGAGAAAAGTCAAATGAATCATGGTTGACTTTCAATAACCCCGAAAGGATACGAAATGGACTGGGAGTCTGTCTATTACATTGAGAAGCTCTTTTTAAGGAGTCTTCCCCATAGACAGCCAGAATGACTAGATATTATTTAAATAATTGTATCCTTCTTCATCGGAATCAGTAAAACAGCGATTGCTGCAATCAAGCCTGCAATGGCAAAAATATAAAAATTCCATACTTGCTCATACTGCATGCTCATAAACATTCCGATAATGATAGGTCCAGAGATGGCTCCGATTCTTCCAAAACCCAATGTCCATCCTAAAGCGGTGGCACGTGCATGTGAAGGATAGTATTTCGTAATATAGGCATTTAAAATTTGCGTAATGCCTACGGAACCGAAACCCGCTATTCCAACTAGTATATACACAACCAAAAGGGATGATTTAATGGAAAGTACAGCGATGGCCACAGCTGCTAACAAGTAAGAAATGCTGATTACCCGTTTAGAACCCCAACGGTCGGCAATGGCACCGGCAATCAAAACCCCTCCGGCTGCAGTCAAATTAAGCATTAGCAAAAAAGACAAACTAGAGCCAAGAGGATATCCTGCTTTGCGCATCATTTGCGGCAACCAGGTATTTAGACCATAAATTAAAAACATCGCCATAATGTCAATGATCCAAAACAAAATGGTTGCTCTTAGATACGGCTTAGAGAAAAGGGTAGAAATTCCTTGCCATCGACTTTGTGGAGAGCTTTTTTCTTCCATATCCTGTTCAAGCACTTCTAATTCATAGCGCTTACAAATCTTCTCAACCTCATCCCTTCGGTTTTTCATGAGGAGAAAGCTAAGCGATTCAGGTAAATAACGAACGAAAAAAGGGACGGCGAGTAACGGAATCGCTCCAATCCAAAACATCAATCTCCAGCCAAAGCTCTCAAGCATCACGATGGATAGAAGAGATCCGAGTACAATTCCAAATGAATACCCTGTAAACATAATCGCGTAAGCCAAGGAACGCCTTTTGACCGGTGAGTATTCAATGGTAAGGGCAGAGGCCGTTGGAATAACCCCACCTAAGCCAATTCCTCCAATAAAACGGAATAACCCAAACATTTCTGGTGTAGTCGCCATCGCAGCCAACGCCATCGTAATCGAGAAGAGCGTTAGACATACGATCAATGTCCATTTTCTACCTATTAAATCTGTAATGGTACCTACCAAAATGGCTCCAATAAGCATGCCTACCAGCGCATAACTAGCAATCACACCGGCTTTCGCCGGAGTTAATCCCCACTCTTGATACTCCAGTAACTTCGGAAGAACCGCACCGTAAATGCCTAAATCGTAACCGTCCGCTAAGATAGCGAACCAACATGAGAATACAACAAGTATGGTTAGAGAACTCCTTTTGTTTTTTTGCTCGATGTCTAAGCTTGAAGATGAAGGAAATGCATTTACATTGGTTATACCTTGTTTTTTACTTTGCAGATATTGTTTACTCATCCTTTACACTCCCTTTTATTCTCTCATACTTCAATGCCTTGGAACCTACTGCTTCACTATCCTGGCTTTCCCTCCTTTTTACTCTTTTGCCTAGATGCATACATTGGCAAATAAAAAAAACCAGTCCAACTTAATCCTTTCGAAAAGCAACCAAGATACACCTCGAGTGCTTTAAGAAAAAATGGTTAAGTAATGGACTGGTTGTTGTCTACTGCAGCTGAGAAAGCTCTTATCAGGAACTTCTCCATAGACAGCCAGTAGTCTTTTATAATTATTTGATTGTTATTATAGTGTATACGCTTTCAATTTTCAATATATTTGTTCTATTAAAAATCAAATACATGTCCTTTTATTGAAGACTCACTTTTACATGAGATTATCATTTGTTTTTTGCTTCTATATATCGATCGTAGGCTGAGCGCAGGGATTGTATCACGGCCCGTTGCGGCGGTACGTGAAAGTATTCTTCAATATCTTTCACAATGTCGTCAATCCCATTTTCGATCGACTTGCCTTCTACGAGCGAACTAATAAACTCATTTGTCACATCCATAAGAAAGGAAAAAGAGGCCCTCTCGATGATGGCGTTTTCAGTGTCGATAATCAAAACACATGCGATAATTTTTTGTATTTCGTGTAACGTCGTCCCTTTAGGAAGTTGAGCAAATCCCGCCACAAGTATACGATTCTTTTTTTCTGAGTTCATATGAGACCTCCCCTATCATTTTTATTTAATATTTTATATCACCCTGGCAGTTTGTACTATAAACAAGCGTTTATTTTGTAGGTGATTTTGTTCCATGAAGGGATATACCAACTCAGAATCATAATCCTATATAAGTGATCCCTGTTATGTTCTTCAATGCCATAATTTTCATTACTGCGCTGATGAAGTAAAACCAGAAGTTAAATAATATACGTTTTCCTTTCTTTCAAGCCTTGCTGCATGTGTACTAACTCATTTGCTAGATTTTGAATACGCTCAAGTACATCTTCATCAACAATCTCATTCTCATGGTTGAAATGATTTGTATTGGCATAGACATAGCTCGGGGCGACATAGGCACGAAGATAGCCGACGATCGGCTTTAATTGATTTTCAACAACGAGGTAATGTTGGTACGTTCCTCCATTTGCTACAAAGCCCATAACTTTATAACGAAAGACGGACGGAGGTATGAGATCGAACAAATTCTTTAAGGGTGCCGGCATGGAGCCATTAAAGATCGGACTTCCGATGAGGTAGAAATCTGCCTGAGATACGATCTCAATCACCTTCTGGGTGTCTTCATTATAAAAAGAAGGATCTCTTCCATCACAAAACTGTACGTTATAATGACGCAGATCAAGCATCTCTACCTCTATATTGGAGTGGTTCTCCCTTGCTGCATGAAGCACCTTCTCCACCAGTATGGCTGTTTTGGCCCCAAGAATGGTACCAGAAATTCCAAGTAGTTTCATAATCTTTCTTCATCTCCCTGTTCTTTTGTGCTTTTACATACGAAGGGTAGCGGACAAGGAAGAGGCTACCCTTCACACACGTCATTTACATTTTTTCTAATGATTGTGCTTATACTTTCATTTAAACGAGACTCTTGACGGGCTCCTTAAAGGCCGGCATCACTTCTTTGGCAGCGAGTTCCATGGATTTCAATACCTTATTGTGAGGCAGCCCTCCAAAGTTCATAAGCATCATGATATGATCACAACCAACTTCTTGATATTTCCTCAACATATGAATTACATCCTCTGGCGTACCGATCAGTAATTGTTCGCGTGCTTCCAAATCCTCGTACTGTGCCCCCTTACCATATTGGCGAGTTTCCAGATATAGATTCAGATGTGGTTTTGCGATTCGCTCCGCTTCTTCTCTTGTTTCCGCTATATACGTATGAAGGGCCAGTGGAATATTAATCTTCTGCTCATCATGACCGGCTTCATGATATGCTTTTTTATAATCATCAATGACCTGCTTCAATTCGGCAATAGAATTGCTGGCTACATAAGGAACACCCATAATGTTGTACCCCATTTTCCCTACATACTGAGCGCCCCGAGAGCTAAGGGTGCCAATCCATACCGGTACTTGTGCCTGCTTCGGAATGACCTGTAGTTGTACATCAGAAAACTGGTAGTATTCTCCTTCATGCGAGAATGTTTCACCGCTCCACGCTTTTTCAATGACGGCAAGGCTATCATTGAAACGGAATGCCTTATCTTTCCCATCCACATTGAATCCAGTAAATTCGTGCGGCAGATATCCACTTCCTAAACCAAGGTTTAAACGACCGTTGCTCAATACATCCAGTAAGGCATAATCTTCTGCGATCCGAATGGGATTATGGAAAGGAAGGGATACAATGGATACCCCTAAACGGATATTTTTTGTACGCTGGGCAGCAGCGGTAAGCAGCATTTGCGGTGACGTAAGAATGCCATACTCACTGAAATGATGTTCGGCAAACCATACGGATTCATACCCTAACTGATCCGCCACTTCCGTTTGCTCTAATACTTGGTAAATCAATTGTTCAGGCGTACGGTCAAACTTCTTCTTGTAGTTATCGAAAACAGTAAACAAACCAAATTTCATAATAAAACCCTCCTTTGATTTTTAAAAAACTAGATACAGAATGAAAATAAAAAACCAGCACACCAAAAGACAGTACCGTCGTTTCAGTGGCTGGTTAATATCTACTAAATGAGAAGAAGGGTTACTTCTCCCCCATAGATAACTCAGCAATCTTTTCTATTTCATTTGCGGGAGTCATCGTCTTCTATACTTACACTCATCTCTTTTCGTGCAATAAAAAAACCAGCAGAAGAGAAGAAGGGTACATATATGCTAAGACAGCATATATCATTCCTACCTTCAATTCTGCTGGTTGTTTATCCACTTGATTCAAGTTGGGTGCACGTCCCATCCTTCATAGATAAGCCAGCAAGTGAATCGCTTTATATGATTGCTTGAATTTATTATATATCCAATATTCTCTACTTTGCAAGCGTTTTATTTATTTTTATCATTTCAGCATTACTTTCAAGCCATCCAGCTAAAAGTAGATATCATTTAATCCGCAGTCTAATATCCATACTTCTTGTCTGGACTTCTGCCAAAAGTGCGATGTAGTTGAGCTTGCTGTTTGTTGTAAAATGGAGTAGGTTTTTCTTGAGTATCTTCTGTTATTCTTTTATTTTTACCGAAAATTTCAGAGTTTTTGTCATACACATTTTCCCAATGATTCTCTTCTTTCCTATTCATGTTTTTGTTTCCTCCTTCCTGTTACCGATAATGACTTGTTATCTCTTTAAAGGCAGATGATGTGCTATATTTATGGCTCAACATCAAACTCTGTGGTTGACTGCTTCATACATAAAGATTGTTTGGACGGAAGAAGGGAGGGGCAATGGAACGCTTTTACGCGACCTCTAAGCTCCAGGGGACCCGCGAGCGGGCTGTTGCCCACAATCCTTCTTCTTTCTGTGAAAAACAGAGAGGGATGAAGGAAGATAGGAGGAACTGAGATTTACGGAAGAAAAAGGCCTTCGCCTTTTTCTACATTCAACTCGTATCCTCGTTCTTTTCTCTCTTTGCCTTCGTACCACGGACGGGCTCGATCCCTCATTCATTTTCATAGCAGGGCTTGTAGCTAGGTCAGCCATGGAGGTTTTTAGGGCGAGCTTGCGGGTCCCCTGGAGCGGCCTGTATATACCGTCTCTGCGGAGCGTAACGAAGTGACATGCCCCTCCCTTCTTCCGTCCTTGCCATACATTATGTACAAACGGCCATCTACATTTTCTGATTTTGAGCCATATTTATAAAACAAATAAGACCATCGCTTCTTTTCACGATGGTCTTGCCTGCTTTAGACTACTGCATTTTCTACTTGATGGGCAACGTCTAAAAGATTGACAATATATTCTCCATCTTTTAGAATGACTTTTAATTTACTATGATCTTGTAATACGGTAATATCATCTAATGGATTTCCGTCAACAACCAATATATCTGCAAGTTTTCCAACTTCGATTGTTCCTAACTCGTCTTCCATCTCCATAATTTGCGATCCATATTTGGTTGCCGATACAATGGCATCCATCGGTGTCATACCCACCAGCTTAACAAAATGCTCCAGATCTCTGGCGTATTCACCATGCGGACACCATTTAAATCCATAATCCCCACCCGGCAATATCCGTACACCTGCTTTATATAAGCGGTTCATGTTACGCAGCGCGATTTCTAATCCTTCTTTATATCCAGTCGCGTCAATGGCCTCCTGCCCGAAATATTTGGCGCCATGTTCCAATGTAGAAACCAGCCAATTCAAAGCCGGAACTACAAAGAGACGATCCTTGTTGTGAACCAACATCTCAAAAGCTTCATCATCGATAAAATCGGCATGGCCGATAATATCAACCTCGGCCTCTACACATATTTTAACGGAGTCCGAGGATCTGGCGTGTGTATAGACCCTTTTTCCACGAGCATGCGCTTCTTCGACCGCGGCCCGCACCTCTTTGTAAGTGTAGAGTGTCATTTCCCCGCGTGCATGTGCAGTAAGACTTTCACCACTTACATTTAATTTTACAAGATCTGCTCCTTCCTTAAATAGGCTGCGTACCGTTCTTCGTACGGCATCTTCGCCATCTGCAAGGATAGCTAACCCATGCACAGATACGTGACTTGGTTGTACATCCACAAAACTTCCCGTGGCTGATACTTCCGCTCCATTTGCAAGCATACGAGGTCCAATTAACTGTCCGCGATTGATGGCATCACGGATAGCAATATCCACCCGTCCTCTTGCGGCAGCGCTTACACAAGAAGTAAAACCACTTTTAATCATTGTTTCTGCATTTTTAATTGCACCAACCATCGTTTCTTCAATCGGCTTGAAATCAATATCTTGAATATAAAGGGAATCCTGCCATGTCAAATGCGTATGCGCTTCTGTCATTCCGGGCATAATGGTCTTACCATTCAACTCAATGATGTCAACCTCGTGGGGTTGATACTGAGAGGGAATGTCTAAATGAGGACCAATCGCGGTAATCCGATTCCCTTCAATTAGTACATCCATTCCTAATTTCTCCTCTTGTCCCGTTCCATCAATTAATAAACCATTCCGTAACAATTTTGCCTTCATACGTGAATCCCCTTTCAATATTAAAAATATTTAGATTACTTGTTCGAAAGCAGTCTATTTCCACCTTCGAACAAGTAATGAAAAGAAGACCTCCATTGTTTTATAAGACAGAACCAATCTTTAGAATGAAGTAAAGAATGTCTAAAGAATAACTAAGATAATAAAAACGGCATCTATATACTGTTAATGGGTTGTCAAGAAGGTTAAAAGTGCACGGTTTACATTCTCTGGTTTTTCAACCGTTGCCCAATGACCGCAATCTGGAATAATCTCTAATGTTGCATTTGGAAAACCATGATACAGCTGTTGGGCCATCCGAATAGGGGTCACCTTATCTTCGTCACCCACAATTAAAAGAACAGGCTGCTTGATATTTTGATGCTCAATGGCCTTACCATCTGCAAGCGCTCTACACGTTGCCGCATAGCCTTCTGCATCGTTCCGTTGCAGCAGCTCACGTACTAGCCCTACAAGTGCAGAATTTGCAAATTTAGAATAAGCGGATAATCCACCTTCAATCACTGCATCTGCCACTGCATCCATCCCTTTTTCTCTCACTTGCTCGGAACGAGCATGCAGTCCCTCTTTCCCTGCAGGAGGTATTTCAGTAAGGCCGCCAACTAAAGAAAGGGTTTTCACTTTTTCCGGATAAAGGACCGCAAAGTGCTGAATAATTAAGGTTCCCATGGAATGTCCAACAAAGTGTGCAGAACTTACGTTTTCTTGATCAAGAAGGTCCTTTAAATCCTCTACAAATTGATTGATTGAATATTCGGGAGTAGAAATTTCTGTACGACCTGATCCTCTTAAGTCATAGGTAATTGTTTTATAATACCGCGAGCAAACGTTTACCTGGCTATTCCAGATATTTAAACTTCCGCCTAATCCATGAACAAAAACGACTACGTCACCAGTTCCCTTCACTTCATAGTTCACCTGAAGATCATTCACCTGAGTAAGCACTTATGTACCTCCTGAATTTTCAGAATTAATATTGGTTACCAAATTTAAAAATTGGCTAAACCATATTTATAATCCATATCATACTGGACCCGTATTCATTCGTCAACAATCATTTTTATTTTGCATAAAAAAACAAGCCTCATTGTGAAAAATTCAGCTTGTTTTCTTAAAAATCAATCACTGTCCCAGCATATTTTCACGCACATTCTTTAAATGCCGCAGCGTTAAATCTTCAGCCTTGCGGGCATCACGTTCATAGATCGCCTGGTATATATTGTGGTGTTCTGTATGGTATTGCTTTATCCTTTCCGGATTCAAACTCCGTTCTTTTAGCGTTCCCCACAATCTCTCCAACCTTACATTGTTGATGATGTTAACAACGTGTAATAAGAACGAGTTTTTGGCCGAAAGAGCAATCCCGTAATGAAATTGGCCGTCCAATTTCTCGAAATGTTGAATGTCCATATTGCTAATAGCGCTGTCAAACTCATCTAGTATACTTTTTAAACGAACAAAATCCTCATGTGTAGCCCGCAGCGCCGCTAGATGGGACAAATAAGGTTCAAACGCGAACCGAGCCTCAAAGACTTCAGATGGACTCGTTTGTTTTGATATCTCAGCAAACAACCCATCCATACTGGAGAAATTGACATTCTTTATAAAAGTTCCTTGCCCTACCTTGCTTTCAATAATTCCGATAATTTCCAGGGCCCGCAATGCTTCTCTTACGGTGGCCCGGCTTGTTTGAAACTTTTCCGCTAATTCGCGCTCAGGAGGTAACCTGGAATCAACTTTTAACACCCCTTTTTCGATATGATCCCGGATCTGATTGGCAATATCCAAAAAAGCTTTATTCTCACCAACGGGTGTAAACGTAATATCTAACGCTTTCACCTTATCTTCTCCTTTCGATTGTCCTATCAATAAAACCTTCGGAAAGCTTGAATTCAGAGTGTATTTTACTAAATCATACATTTTGGTCGACCATTACGTCAAATCGTTCCCCTTATACAAAATATCTCTTGACTGTAGATATCGAAGTGGGCTACGATATTATCAATTAATGGATATACCAATATTTATAATTGGTCTTTCCAATTATGTAAGTTACATTGAGGAGGGTACATTGTATGTATTTAGCATCTTTTTTGCATGATGGACAGCTAAAATTTGGATTTAGAACAAAAGACGAAAATTCTCTAGTTGATGCAGTGGAGGCAGAAAAGCAGCTTTTTTCCAATACATTATTACCTCAAACATTGCGCGAAGTGATTGAAAATCCAGCAGCGATGGCACGACTGAGAGAAATGAGCGATAAAGCGTCGCAAATCCCTGCAAATTATATAGTACCTTTATCTGAAGTGACGCTTGAAGCTCCCATTCCAAATCCTAAAAGAGATATTATTTGTTTAGGCCTTAATTATCATGAACATGCGCTTGAATATACAGCAGCGATGGAAAAGGCAAAAAACGTGCCTCAGTATCCTATTGTTTTTAGTAAAGCCACGACAACCGTTATTGGAACCGATCAAAAAATTAGAAGTCATCGCCATGTGACAAATCAAATCGACTACGAAGCAGAGCTGGCAATTGTGATTGGCAAGGAAGGAACGAACATTCCAGAAGAAGAAGCGTATGATTATATCTTAGGGTATACAATTATCAACGATGTGACGGCACGTGACCTCCAAAAAAGACACAACCAGTGGTTTCTTGGAAAGGGACTGGACACTTTTGGACCCATGGGACCATACCTTGTAACAGCTGACGAGATTCCTACACCTGTTCATTTAAACATTCAGTGCAGAGTGAACGGAGAAATACGGCAAAATTCAAATACGAAATTTCTTATTTTTGACATTCCTACTATTATCAAAACGGTTTCGGCTGGAATCACATTACAGCCTGGAGACATTATTGCTACGGGAACACCTAAAGGCGTAGGAATCGGGTTTGAACCGCCCAGATTCTTACAGGAGGGTGATGTTGTGGAAGTTGAAATTGAAAAGCTGGGCGTTTTACGAAATACGATCGCTTAAATTGTTTTGCCTTTTCCATCTGAGGTTATTTCGAAAAAATTATGTAACCCTGGATAAAGCGATAGGAGGACCCTACCATGGTTGATGTTTTATTACTGGAAGAATTGGCAAAGAAACAAGGAAAGCATTATTCAGAAGGTGAAAAAACTACTGTTATTAATGGTTTATGCCCGAGTTGTCTACCCAAGCGAGTCCCTTATCGAATTCTCGAAACGTATTATAATAAGGAATACGAAATGAATGTTCATCGAGTAAAATGCATGGATATAGCGAATTGCGAATGGGAAACATTGATTCCTACCCGGCGAAGTGATAATGGATTGGAGAATTTTTTTCACTCTTAGATAAAATAGAGAACAAATAATCTATCTGTTCCAATCGCTTGTTATACATATGAGACGCGTACCAGAACCCTTGCTCAGAATGGAAGTAAGGACACTGGCCGCGTCTCTTTTTTGGCTATTTTATTGAATGTACGATAGAGACAAACGTTTTGTTAAAGACATCGATTGGGCCGTTGAGAGTTTTCAACGGCCTCAGACTGAAGATACACGGAACGGTTTAGCCTTCCTGCTAAAAAAGCGATTCCTTATCGATAATCTTTAAACTCGATTTTCTTAATCACTACTCTTGTTTCACCACCGGGTGTTAATAAGACAATTTCTTCATTTAGGGAATGCAAAAGCAACTGTCTTCCAACCGGGGATAAAAAAGAAATATACCCGCGAGCAGGATCACTTTTTTCCGGGAAGCAGATCGTAAAGTGTTCGACATAGTTATCTTCTTTGTATAACAAAGCAACTTGACTGCCGATGAAAACCTTGGAGAGCGAAGGATAGGTGCTATTCTCAGAACCAGATAGAAACTCTTCTACTTCTGCTATATATCGTTTGAAAAAATTAAAATCTCTGTCGTGGACAAAAGTAGAAGATACATATAAATCTAAAAGCTCAACCATGTTCTCTTCGATAAAGATTAATTGCTTAATTAAACTTTTTCGTAAAGGATAGTAGGTAAGACTATGGTTCATCGTAGATAACCCCCTTACCTGGATTTAACTGATTGCAAAATTTGTTTTTCATTTTCACGTTTTGTCCTCCTCACAAATAAAAAAATTGAGATTCCGTGAAGACAGAACCTCAATCACATCTTATCACATTTTACATTATAAATGGATAAAAAAAGGAAATATTATAAAGAAAAAGTAAAAAACTGAACGTGGAGAAAAAACAATGCGACTTAAAAATGAATTTAAAAAAATCGCTTCTTGGATAAGTCCGCCTCAACTTTTTGTGATGGGATTCGGAGCGCTTATCTTATTCGGCGCATTATTATTAACACTGCCTATCTCCACCACAAATGGAGAAGGACTATCTTTTGTAGACGCTCTGTTCACAGCCACCTCTGCCACTTGTGTGACAGGTCTCGTTGTTGTTGATACAGGCACCACCTTTACACATTTTGGACAACTCGTTATTTTAAGCCTTATTCAAATAGGCGGGCTGGGTTTTATGACAGTCGCTTCCCTTTTCGTGTTGATACTGGGAAAAAAAATTACGCTTCGACAGCGACTGCTTATTCAGGAATCGCTTAACCATCTCACTGTTGGGGGAATTATTCGTCTTATCCGCCATGTGATTCTTTTTACTGTCATTTTTGAAGGGATAGGTACCCTTATCTTAGGTTTATATTGGCTTCCGGACATGGGATGGCAAAAAAGCTTTTATTTTGGCCTTTTTCATTCGGTGTCTAACTTTAATAACGCAGGGTTTGATCTTTTTGGACATTTTAGAAGCTTAACTCTCTTTGTAGATGATCCTGTAGTCAACATCGTCATTATGACACTGATTGTCGCAGGGGGGATCGGCTTCGTGGTCATTGCTGAACTTGTAGAATATAAAAAGACAAAAAGGCTTTCCATGCATACATCGCTTTTGCTTTAAGCTGGGATCGCAACAAAAAACATTATCGCAATCCTGAAGGAAAAATTATGATTGGATAAAAGCAAAGGGATGGCATATACACTGTCCCTTTTTTTCTCTACTCCTAATTTTCGGGCTACATACGATCTAACGAAATCAATCATCTTCTCCCCTTCCCCAAAAAACTGTTCAGCTTAATTTCCAGCTATAATACTTTTCAAACGCAAGTTTCATCAAGTGAGGAAGATATCCGTCTACTGCCCATTCAAAATAAGGCGTGCCTTCGCGCGAACCCGGGTACCTTATGACGAACATGCCTCCATCCGTACCAAGTTCCATAACGTACAGCATATCAGGATGATATTCCTGTTGCCGGGAGTGTCCTTGTATGCGGTTCAAAATATTCCTGGCTGCGATCTTTCCCTGTACCTCAGCCGCTCTTCCGGATTTATACTCTTTCATTGCATTTGCATCCCCCACAACATAAATATTTTCCCACTGGGTGGATTGGAGACCTTTATTCGTTACAAGCAGACCATTTTCATGATCTAGATCCGGCGAAGCAAAAATGAACTCTGCTCCCTTGTAAGGAGGTAAAATCAAAGAAAAGGAGTAAGGAAGCGATACGCCATTGCTTAATTGCAAGCAGCCCGGTTCTACCTTTGTGATCGACACATCGCTGTAATGAGAAATCTGTTTTTCCTTCATGTGCTTTTCTAAAATCAATGTAACCTTTTTTCCTTTATGATTAAATAATTCTTTTTCATATGTAAAAAAGGTAATGGGACACTGAACATTCCGCTCGTGTAGAAAAGCATGTAATTCGAACAAAAATTCATAAGCCATGCCCTGTGAAGGGTTTTGTTGTGCAACTCCAATCAAGATCGGTTGTCCGACTTTTATTTCTCCTACTCGTCTTTTCGTTTGTAATGCAGCGTGCGCATTGTAAACGGATGCTGTATTTCCTTTTAATCCTTCGATTTGTTCCCAAGCCGGAACGGCCCCCGTAGCAATAATTAAGTAATCGTATATAAGCCGGGTCCCATTTTCACAAAGTATCTGTTTTTCCTTTGGTAGAATCGATACGACCCTTTTTTGCATGAACTGGACTCTTACTTTCTGTAATATCTCGTTAAGCGGAAAGGATATTTCTTTGATTTGTCTCTTGTTAAAAGGAACCCAGATCAGGGAAGGACGAAATAAAAAGCAGGGGGCATCACTCAGCAAAACAATTTCATGAGGAGTTGATTGGAGTGCTTTTCCAAGTAACAGAGCAGCATTGAGTCCGCCAAATCCTCCACCCAAAATGACGATTCGCATCCATTATACCTCCGCATACGATTTTGTTACCTAGTATGCAAAGAAACATAATGTCTTATTACAGGTGTTGTGGGTGACTCTAACGTATAAATAAGGAAAAAGAACGAGAAAATAACCCTATATCTAATGTATGTAATCATTTATTTCTGTATAATCTTCACACAAAGAGGTAGTGTACGATGGAAAACGACATATCTTCATTTTGGCTCGGAGCCTTTACTGCATCATTTACGGCAATGATTTGTACAGGAATATTTGCCGTTATTTTTGCGAGACCTTTAATTAAATTGATCATAGGTCGCTTCACAAAACGGTTAATGTCAGAGCGTTACCCCGAAAATATATGGGAAATGGTAACAGCCATGACGAGAATAAACCCGACAATGGTAATCGAAAATAGCCTGCGTGCTGATTCAGGAAAAATTATCGAAAGGCCGTTTGGCAGCCCTCGTAAATTTCTCAACTTTGATGGTCTTATCTTTTCACCCGCTCAACTGGCTGTTCTGCCCACTCATGAAAAGGCTCCTGTCGATATGAAGGTCACAATCGGGCCAAAGGCAAAAAAGCCATTAACTCTCAATATCCCCCTGGTGTCGGCCGCCCTGGGCTATGGAATCGGCGTAAGCGAAAAGATGAAAATAGCCATGGCTAAGGGAACTGCCGCTGTTGGCACAGCCACCAATACGGGAGAAGGAGGTTTTTTGCCTGAAGATAGGGCTAACTCTAAGTATTTAATCCTTCAATATAATTCGGCAACCTGGTCAAAAGAACCCGAAATTCTAAAACAAGCGGATGCAATTGAAATTCATATCGGCCAGGGCGCTACTGCTGGTTCCGCCAGTTTTATTCCTCCTGAGTTTCTAGAAGGCAGGGCGAGAGATGTTTTACAGGTGCCACCGGGTGAAGTTGTAGTCCCTGCCCGCCACCAGGAAATAAATAAACCGCAGGATCTTAAACCTTTGGTAAATAGGCTTCGTAAAGTGACAGAAGGAGTTCCTATTGGAGTTAAGATTTGCGCCAGCGCCACACTGGAAGCCGACTTAGAAGTAGCGATTCAAGGAGATGTTGATTTTATTAGCATTGATGGAGGGCAAGCAGGAACAAAAGGAGGCCCGCCCATCTTAGAAGATGATTTTGGGCTTCCTACGATTTATGCTTTATCCCGAGCTGCAGATTATCTTGAAAAGCAGGGGGTAAAAGACAGGATTAGTCTCTTGATCGGAGGAGGATTTTTTAACCCGGGGGAATGTCTGAAAGCCCTTGCTTTAGGAGCTGATGCGGTATTTATGGGAACTGCCCTCATATGGGCAATGACCCATGTTCAGGTAACGAAGGCCATCCCATGGGAACCGCCCACGCAACTTGTTTTTTACCCCGGTAGTATGGCAGATGAATTCGATGAAGAAGAAGCGGCAAAATACTTAGAGAATTTTTTCACCTCCTGTGTTGAAGAAATGAAGGTTGCCATTCGGGCTCTCGGAAAAAATTCATTGCGTCAAGTAAATAAGGACGATTTGGTTGCCCTGGACGAATGGACAAGTAAAGTCACGAAAGTTCCACTTGCTTATGAACCATACGAGCCTGATACTGTACAACAAAAACATGGCACAAAAGGATTTGAAAAATGGTTTTCCTTTTTTCAAAGATAGCAGCATCGAACGATTAATATGAAATAAAACAAGCAGGCTTATAGAACACAGCAGAGCAACTGACCTGGATTTAACCAGGTCAGTTGCTTTAGCGAAGAAGGGCTAACTTCTCCTTCTGGGTATTTTTCATTTACATTTGATAGAATTTTTATTATATTCTGTATTATAGAACTTGCACTATCAATTAAAGGAGATGAAAAGATTGGAGCAAATGATTCGTACTGTTTTACAGGCGAAAGGTGTCCAGGCCCCTGACGAAGATTATTCTGTTCTTGTAACCCAGTGGCAATCGATTCTTTCTCTACAACAACAAGCGAGCAAAGCGCAGTTGAAGGCCTTTGATATCGCCTTATGCCACCGAGTAAAGGAGACAACTAAATGAGACATGAACTCGCATCCCAATCCATCGAAACTCTGGCTCCTCTCCTTCGCGACCGAGAAATCTCCCCTGTTGAAATCACAGAAGCGGTTCTTCACCAAACAGAGCGCTATAACAAGCAAATCAATGCTTACATTCAAATCGATGCAGAGGCTGCCATAGTTGCAGCGAAAAATGCCGAGCAAGAGATCATGAACGGTGACTATCGCGGTCCACTTCACGGCATTCCGATGGCGCTAAAAGATATTTTTTATTTTAAAAATGAAGTCGTCACGATGGGTTCGAAAATTCATAAAGATTTCGTTCCGTCCCATGATGCGACCGTCGTTTCCAGGCTAAAAGAAGCCGGTGTTATTTTTACAGGAAAGCTCAATATGCATGAATACGCCTGGGGGGCTACAACAACGAATCCGCACTTTGGTCCATGCCGCAATCCGTGGGACTTAGAGAAAATTCCCGGTGGATCAAGCGGGGGATCGGGGGCTGCTGTTGCTGCTGACATGACGATCGCGTCTCTCGGTACCGATACAGGCGGATCGATCCGCATTCCTTCTTCGGCATGCGGAATCGTCGGACTTAAACCTACACAACTTTGCCCTCTTCAATTAGATAAAAAATAAAAGGAGCAGCATAAGCAGCTCCATCAACAGATATTACATCTCTTTTAGTTTAGCTTTAATTATTTTCCCACCCGGATTTCTGGGCAATTCTGAAATAAACTCTACTACCGCTGGAACTTTATAGTCGGCTAATCTTTCCCGGACAAATTGTTTAATCTCTTCTTCATCAATTTCTGTCTTCTCTTTCGGCACGATAAACGCTTTCACAATTTCACCAAAAATTTTGTCTGGAAAACCAATGACTGCTGCTTCCAAAACTTTTGGATGATTATACAAAATATTTTCAACTTCTACGGAAAAGATTTTCTCTCCCCCACGATTAATCATATCTTTTATACGATCCATAATATATACATATCCGTCTTTATCAATCTTTGCCAGATCACCCGAGTACCAGTAACCATCCACAAATGATCTTCGGTTGGCTTTTTCATTGTCCCAATAGCCCTCAACTACCATCGGCCCTTTAATAAGAAGTTCGCCTACTTCTCCTGCTTCACAGGGTTCTCCATTCTCACTCAGTATTTTCACTTCTGCAACCGGAACAGGCAATCCAACTGAGCGGATTTTTTCCTTCGGATACCCCAGGGGCATAATAGTAGCCGGTGAGGAGGTTTCCGTAGCACCATAAGCATTATGCAGAGAAGCCCCTGGGAATGCCTTTTGCAAACCAGAAATCGTTTCTTCAGACATTGGCGCTCCGCCGTAAGCAATAGTAGTAACCGAGTGATAGGCATATTTAGAAAAGTCAGGATGGGAAAGCACCATCACATAAATCGTTGGAACACTAAATAAAAATGTAATCTTCTCCTCGGAAATCAATCGAATGTACTCCGCAGTCTTATATTTCCTCATAATGACAGAGGTTCCACCTACTTTTATCATGTGAAGAAGCTGTCCTATCAAGCCGGTTACATGAAATAGCGGAATCGCAATGAGCGTTTTTGTCTTATGATTGCTCTTAAGTATAAATTCATAATTCATTACACTATGAATGACACCCAGGTGACTGCCTATCGCGCCTTTTGGCAAACCTGTTGTTCCGGAAGTATACATAATAAACAGCGGATCATCTTCCGATACTTCTATTTGCGGTGGCACTTCTTTTTGCTCTAACATTTCAAAAGGTAAATAGTCTCTTTTGCTTGCTTTTACATCGCCAATTAAGAAAAAGTGTTTAACGTTTTGAATCATCGATTTACTTCTCATGTTTTCCACTGTATCAATGAATTCATCATCTAAAAGCAGGATATCCGCTCCTGAATGAGTAATCATATACGATAGCTCTGTTTCCTGTAGGCGCGTATTCAATGTAACAACAATGGCTCCAATTCTGGCACAGGCAAAAACAAGAAGGACAAATTCAATAGTATTGCCGACGAGTAAAGCAACTCGGTCACCCTTCCGGATACCGTATGAATAATGGAGGTTTCCGGCAATTGATTCTACTCTATCGTATAACTCCCGATAAGTAAGACGCTCATTTTGTGATACTAGCGCTTCCTTATCAGGAAAGGCAGCCTTCGTTTTTTCAAGCATCTCCATTAAGTTTCCGGGTCTGTCTTTAAACACTTTGATTGTTCGATTAAAGTGGTTTTCTGTTACAATTTTCATGTCATTACCACCTGACCTATGGTTTTATCGAGCGGTCCATCCGCCATCTACATTTAACACCTGGCCTGTAACATAGGCTGATGCATCGGAAGCTAAAAAGACAATCGGCCCTGCTAAATCTGTAAGCTCACCCACTCTTTTTTGCATTGTATTATTAACAATATTCTGATACCTGACCGAATCACTTAACCATCCATCCGTCATGGGGGTTCTTATATAACCAGGACCAACAGCGTTAACGGTAATGTTATAAGGAGCCAGCTCTTCAGCCCATACCTTCGTAAGCTGATTAATCCGCCCTTCTTCTACTCCACGGCTTGTTATAATAACCTGAGCTCCATACGCCCCTAACGCATGAGCCATACCGAATCCAATTCCTTTGCTACCGCCCGTCACAAGTGCTATCTTTCCTGTTAAATTAAAACTCGGGATTTGCATCATACCCTTCCTTTCTACAGTCAAAATCTTGTCAGCTTTCTCTCATTTAATGGTTAAGCAATTGTTATGCCATAAATCCTGGACACAGTAATAAACATATTTAATATAAAAAAGTCTGAAAAAGAAGCTTCATGTCGCTCCTCAGTCCTACGTTATTTGATTCCAGTTGGAATCAAATAATGCCTGACATTAACCTGAACTTGTAACCGCTTTATTTTATGTCTGGTCTTTGTATCTTTTTTTACAAGAGATGACCGGCTAACCCCTGGCACCTTCACCGTTTTCCGTGTGGTTCTATGCTCAGCTAGCTTTTGTTGAATCATTTTTCTTTCTGCACTATTTAAGTAATTCCTTTAATATTAAATATTCTAAACATATGTGTATTTATGAATTGATTATCTTTTTCAATGATTGATTCCTTTTTTCATCGCTTTCCCCTGCTATCCCGGTAAAAACGGCATTATTTTATTGGCATTATTTTTGCTTTAATACATGCTTGAGAATAAAAATCCCTAAGGAGTGAGTGTTGTGTTCGATTTTAGCCCCACACCGGAACAGCAACAGATGATTGATAAGGCTGCTGCATTTATGGATGAGTATGTATATCCAAACGAAAAACATATGGTTCCGCATCGCGGGTTGCCTGATGAAATTTTGAAACCGCTTCAAGAAAAGGTTAAAGATTTAGGTTTATGGGCCGGACACATGCCAGGCGAAGTAGGCGGAATGGGAATGGGATTCGTCTCTTTAGGCTTACTTTCCGAGATTATTGGAAGAAGTCCCATTGCTCCTTATATTTTCGGTTCAATGGCCCCTGATGCCGGAAACTCAGAAATTTTATGGCACGCTGCCACTCTA
>NZ_BJXX01000131.1 GCF_007991215.1 Aneurinibacillus danicus | reverse complement strand
GGTAAGTCCGCTGGGATTTTTATTTACGGGAGCTATACAACTGTACTTTTATATTGCCCAATCCCTCTACAGCATGCACAACCATAACGGCCAGCTTTGCGTCGTTCGCTTTATCCTGAAGTTGTCTCACCACGAGAAAGAGATCCTGATATAAATAGGAGAAATCCACATGCTTTTGCGGATATTTCTGTTTTAACTTCTGATCGATCTCCTTCAGTTTTTTTCCTGTTGCAAGCAGATTTTGTACCAATTGAGCGCTTACCTGGGGCGTTAACTTATAGGTGGCCTCATACTCCAGAATATCTTTATACAGCGTGCCCATATGCTCTATCGTTTCCTCGCCGCGCAGCGCCCGAAACTCCGCGAGGTAGCTGTCTGTCGTATACTGCTGGTATTTAATAATTCCAAGATACACAACCGCGAGAATCAATGTGTAGAGCACCAGCTGTTTCCCGATTTTTTTCTTCACTGCAACCCCCTCCGCTCTTTTCCCTTCTGTACATGTTATTCTTGTCCTCCACGGTTTTATGTCATAAAAAACACCATGGCCGATTAACCACAAGTCCTAACATGAAAATGAAGGAAAGGCAGCTATTCTGTCATAAGAAAGAAAAAAGGGACAGCCCCTTCAGTTTAGAAGAACAATTCTTTCTCCCATTGCTTAATCTGCTGCTCCAGCGTAGTGCGGTGTACCTTATGATGCTGAATCTTTTCTTTGTGCTTTTCCACTTCCTGTTCCAGTTGATAACGCCAGCGGCGAATTTCCTGGATTTTGCTGTCACAATCATGAATTTGTTTGATCCGGTCCATATAATAGACAGGCAGTTGGATAATGTTTTTCTTCATAGCAACCATCTCATCGACAAGCCGGACGGCGAGCCGTTTCGTTTCTCTTTCCGTCTGGGCATCGCTAATACTTGTGTCGATACGATTCCATAAACTTCGCAGCAGCCCCTCTTCCTCCTCTTCCGTCTCTTCCGCCTCCGCTCTGCGTGCCTGAAGCTCCACCATCCGGTTCCATACCGTTTTCGCCTTCCCTTCAAAAATGCCTTCAAACTTACGAATGTCATGCGGCAAACGGTGAATGAGGGCGGTTTTGATGTTGTCTCTTTCCTCTGCAATCTGATCGAGCTGGCGCTGCAGCACTTTCATATTGCCTGTCTTCTGCTCCAGCAGCCGGTCTTCAAGCTCTATGGCATATGTATGCTCTTTCATCTTGGCCTGCAGGTGATCGTAAATCCCCCGCTTTTCCTGCCAGTAACGCAAAAAGCTACAGATTCGCTCTTCCGTTTCTTCTACGGTTAACTTTTCGTTCCACAGAAACAGGGCATAAATAACGAACGGCAGCATTCTCTCGCGCAGTCGCTGTGCTGAAAACGTGGACAATGTTTTGGCGGAAGGCTCAAACAGTTGTTGTATATATAAGGCAGTGCTCTGGGCGTCCGGCCGCAGCGGTTCTTTAAGAACTTCATCGGATCTGCGCATACTCTCAATTTTGTCGCCTTCATAAACAAGCAGATCAAGCAGCGTTTCGCCCGAGAATTCTTTCTCCGTTTTTGTCAGCACGGCAATCGCCCGGTCAACAAGCAACCCGGTATTTTGAATGACATCTTCTTTTGTTATGTACGTAATTTTCTCATTATGGATGGTTTGATTAAGACGAATAAGCAGTTTGAGCAGCAGCTCATTTCTGGACCAGCCGCTTGCACGGGCGACTTCTCTCTCTAAAGTTAAACTCAGTTTGCCTGACAGCAGCTCAAGCATACTGCTTTTGTCGAGCAGTGCAAACAACAAACGCGCGGCCGGGTCAGGCAGGGACACAAGTGCATTGACAAATGCCTGTTTCTCCATGGTCGGCTCTCCTCTCCTACTGGCTTCACGAACCTATATGCATTTACTGTATCATAAGAAATCAACTTTACTTGGTTTAATTCACATTTTTGTCACATTCGACAAAATTAGAATAATATCCTTCTGAAAACGGTACAACAATTTGACAAACTTCACATGAAAAACATGGCATACTAAAGATGTTGTAACCACTCCTCTACTTTCGTCCCTGTCCTATACGGCAGGGATACTTTTTTGACCGAAAACGTAACATCCGTCACTGCCGCCGTCTGGCAGAGAAGATAAAATAATGTATAATGAAACAAGCACACCATCTGAAGGGAGTAAAAAGCAATGATGTCACAGACCCCTTATGAAGCTATCGGCGGTGAACAAACGATTCGCAAACTTGTAGCCGCATTTTATTCGCGGGTAGCGAATGATCCGCTGCTCAGCCCGATCTTCCCTGAAGATTTGACTTTGACCGAACAGAAGCAGTTTATGTTTCTGACGCAATTTCTGGGTGGAGAACCACTGTACAACAACATGTACGGGCACCCGATGATGCGGGCGCGGCATATGGCGTTTCAGGTAACGCCGCTGCGTGCGGAGCGCTGGTTAAAACTGATGAAAGAATCGATGGACGAAATCGGCATGGAAGGTCCTGCCCGGGAATACATGTATGAACGTCTGATTCAAGTGGCGCACCATATGGTAAATTCACCGGATGACGAAACGACCAAACATCTGGCTTCTTTATAAGAACAAAAAACACGGAGCGAATCGATGATTCCACTCCGTGTTTTTTGCATAGTTATCATTCTAACAGTCATACTAAAAAAGAAACCCGCAATACATCACTTCCTCATTTTAAAAAGGAGGATGAATGCAATGAACATGGCGGCTCTCATCGTAGGCATCGCTGCGGCTGTTACACTCGGCTATTATTTAATTCCGGTTTTCAGCCCGACACTTGCCGAACGATTAAAGATTGCGGAGGCAGAAAAGGCTCCTTCCGATTCTGAAACAGAACGGTAAGGAGCCTTCCGTTTTAGCCAAGCATAGCGGTAATTTTGCGCACGTAATTTTGTGTTTCCTTAAACGGTGGAATTCCACCGTATTTCTTTACATTACCGGGACCTGCATTATAAGCGGCAAGCGCTAGCTTAATATTGCCGTCGTATTGCTCCAGAAGCGATTTCAAATACCGGGTGCCGCCATCGATATTCTCTTCGATACTAAACGGATTCTTCACGCCAAGCGCCGCGGCCGTGCCGGGCATTAGCTGCATAAGTCCCATGGCGCCCGCTTTGGAGCGAACCGTCGGATTAAACCGGCTCTCCTGATAGATAACGGCGCGCAGCAAATTCTCCTGAACACCGTATCGTTCGGCGGCAGCTGCAATCACCTTATCAATATCCGCTCGGCCCACTGAATTCGTTGCTGCCTGCGCGTATGGATTTACAGGGGGCACTATTTTACGCGCTGTAAAAGCCGCAGGGAGAGGAGTCTGTGCTTCCTGCAGAAGGTCTTGCGTCGCTTCTTCCGACATTGGCTGACCAACATCATCTACCGCATGGGCAGATGCCGTCATCATCGCCATCATAAAACCAGCTGTAGAGCTTTGCCTGTTCGGATCAATGGTAAGTGCGGCCGCTTCGTCTTTGACCGCTGCCGCCAGCATATCGGCGAACGTACCGGCCTGTCCTCCCACCATCTCCTGTCCCAGCTTCTGCTTAAGTTTCGGATTCTTCTCGGCCATCGATAATATAATACTGTCTGCAAACCAGCTCGGCGAGACGACTTCCATCCTTGCATTCCCCTTCCCTTTCTTTCCATTCTTTCTTATTTTACCTCTTTTTTCCCCGGCAAAAAAGATATATTTTTACAGTGTCCATATTTTACACGTTCTCCTTTCAAATGTATACTTATATGGATACCATTGATACGTTAGCACTGGCGAGGTGGTCATTTTCTTACCTCAAACTACAAAATCATTTTGCAGAATCAAAGCATTTTAATATAGGAGGAATAGACTTGTTACTGGAAGAAATTAAAGGGCTTCACTTCGGCAACTTTTATCTGCAGCATTCGCAGCCAACCGATACCGCTCTCATTTATCATGATACAACCATTACATACGGTGAGTTGGACCGCTCCATCCGGCAGTATGCCACTTACCTTCAGCAAAACGGCATCCAGGCGGGCGATATAGTCGCACTGAGCTGCTATAATACGCCTGAATTTATTTACAGTTATTTTGCCATTACCCGCCTGGGTGCCATTGTGGTGCCGCTGAACCTGACACTCACCATGGAAGAAATTACATACATTATCCGCAACGCCAGCACGAAAGCCATGTTCGTGCACGAAAACATTCTCGCCAAGCTGCACGCCACACCAGAACAACTGAAGGTTGCACTCGGACTTGAGAATGTGTTCGTCATTAACCCGGATACCACAGCTACCATTGCGGCGCTCGAGCCCGTGGAGATGATGGAAATGAACCCGGACTCCACGTCTACTCTTCTGTATACGTCAGGTACGACCGGAAAACCGAAGGGAGCCATGCTCAGCCACAAAAATCTGATGGCGAACACCGCTTCCTGCAACCGGATGCTTAAGCTGAATTCTAACGATACGTTCATGTGCGTGCTGCCGATGTTCCATACGTTCGGATTTACAACATCCGTTCTACTGCCGCTATACGCAGGGGCTGCCATCGTCATTCATGAAGCGTTCCATCCAAAGGAGATTATGCAGTCACTCGTACAAAACCGTGTAACCGTATTCTGCGGCGTACCGGCCATGTATGTCGTATTGGCACAGGCGCTTCGCTCCGGCAATGCGGAATTTCCTGACTTGCGGTTGGCCGTCTGCGGCGGCTCGCCGATGCCGGTGGAAGTACTGAATCTATTCAACCGCCAATACAACATTCCGCTCGTAGAAGGATACGGCCTAACAGAAGCATCTCCTGTCGTTAGCTTAAATCCGCTGGACGGCGAGAAAAAGCCCGGATCGATCGGCAAGCCGCTCCCTGGCGTAGAAGTGCGTATCGTTGACGAGAAAGGAAACGAGCTTGCGGAAAATCAAGACGGAGAACTTCTTGTAAAGGGTCCGAACGTCATGCAGGGCTACTACAATATGCCGGAAGCGACCGCAGAAACAATTGTAGACGGCTGGTTGCATACGGGCGATATCGCCTATAAAGACCATGAGGGCTACATCTTTATCGTGGATCGTAAAAAAGATATGATTATTACCCGCGGTCTTAACGTTTATCCGCGCGAAATCGAAGAAATACTGTACCGGCATCCGGGTGTGCTGGAGGCGGCCGTCATCGGTGTTCCCGATGCGGTAAAAGGTGAAGTCGTTAAAGCTTTCATCGTGCCGAAAGAAGGAGAGACGCTAGACCGCCGAATGATTCTCGATTTTCTGAAACCGCATCTGGCCAATTACAAAATGCCGCGTTTCGTTGAAATTACAGACTCGCTTCCCAAAAATGCAACCGGCAAAGTCATGAAAAAAGCATTGCGAAATCTCCCGCACTAACCAAGTGCATGGATAACGAATAGCAATAAAATCACAACCGTCAGCACAGAAAATGGATTTTTTCCGGCAAGCGGAGAACCCGGATTATACAGGCTCATGCGCAGAAAGAAAAAAACGATAAACGCAAACAGCCAGACACCGCCCAGCAAATGGCGGTCCCACGGGGCCACGATCCTAAGCATCATTCCTCCGTGCAATGCGGCGACCGCAATCGCCATTTGGGAGAGAAACGAAAGGCTATGTGCACCGGCACGACCAAAACGGCGAAGCGCTGCGCGTCCTCCTCTTCCCAACATGAAAAACAAAAGATATGGAACGAGTGTAACGGCCAGCGCTATATAACCGATACCTTGCCCAACTTGATACCATATAGTATCTGCCTGTACCTCCCCGCCTGCGTTTTCCGCAGGCGGTGTTTTTTTGGCGGAAGGGTTATCATAAGGAGTTGATACGGTTGTTTTTCCGGGCTTTGGCCCGGAAACCGCCGTTTCATTACTATTCGCATGTTCATCACCCAAAGAGGTGGATGGAGGCGGGATGGAGGCGGCTTCCTCTCTCTTCCGCTTTTGTTCCGCCTCCGTTTCTTCGGCATTACCGCTATGCGCGGCATCCGCATTATCCGTTTCCGCGCCGGGCTCCATCGACTGATTCGCTTCGACTTTTACCGTATCTTGAGCGGCCTGGTCGTTATAATCCGGAACCGGATCCATTATTATCAGAAACAGTAAAATACTGAAAACTACAATTCCAATCAACAAAATGAACCAAATAATATTCCGGACCCACACCCTCTCTTCAGCTCCTTCAAACCGCTCGTACATTCATTAGTTATATATGGCATGCTTGACCCAAATATGCGCGATTACCGCGATGAATTGGTGATAAATTGTAACAATTTCACGTTACAAACATGGGGGATGCCATTATAATTAACGATGAAAAAAATAAAAAAGGGGGATTTTTACATTGTTTAAGAGGTTGATTTTTACTCTTTTTCTCCTTCTTTTATCCCTTTTCACCGCTGCATGTTCTTCGACGGACGCCAAACAGGAAACATTGCCGAACGGTGATATGCTGGAGACGACCGGCGGCATTCATGAAATCCCGCAGATGTTAACCAATACAGACGACGGAATTTTACATGTATACAAGCTTGCTTTCAAATACCAGGAGGTCATGAAACAAATTCCCGTATATGACGGCAGTCAATATTCCAACCTTCTTCAGGAATTTCTGTATAAAATCAACCCGGACGGAAGCATTGTGTGGAACTCTCACGGCAGCATCAGCGGCAAAGCGGTAGCGGTTGCTACTGACGTCATTACGATGACTGAGGCCGGAAAGCCGGTGCCGGAAATCCAGCAAGCAATCAAGAAGAAGCATGGCGGAGAATATGGTGCCGATTCGCCCAGGCGGGACTACAAACCATAAGAAAAACTCGTGGGCGTTGCCGGTCTTTCCTATACTATAAAAAAGAAGCGCAGGAAGATAAAGTTACATTCCTGCGCTTTCTGCGTTTACTGTTTAAGCAATGATGTTCGTACCATGTCACTTACATGACTTTCGGTTGGGAAAAAGGAATCTTGTTAATCTTTTGTGCCAGTGCAAAGTCTTTGCCGGTTAATCCGTTCTTTTCTTGTGTTGTCAAGCGCAGCTTAACCTTGTTGTAGCGAATGTCGATCTCAGGATGATGATGCGCATCTTCGGCGAATTTACCGACTTGATTTACAAATTCCAGCGCTTCTCGGAAGTCGCCGAATGTTACCTTCCGCTGGATGGAAACACCGTCTTCCAGCGTCCATCCGGGAATCCTGGAAAGGTTCAACTCGATTTGCTCTTGCGACAACTTAGCCATTTTCATCATCCTTTCTTCCTCTTCCTATTTTTTACCCATTACCACTTTATGCAAAACCTAGGCGTTTTTTTCCCTAGGCAGGGAAACAATAAACAATGATCCTTCGCCCGGTACGCTCTGCACCCGGATGTTTCCGTTGTGGCTTTGCACCAGGCTTTTTGTAATAGCGAGGCCCAATCCGAAGCCTTCATATTTTTTGTTATAAGAGGAATCGGCCTGTTTGAAAGGCTGATAAATCTGCGCAATTTGTTCTTTGGAAATACCTATTCCATTGTCTTCTACTTCGATATAGCACCGGTCATTCTGTGCGTATGTACGAACAATGATACATCCTTCGGAAGGGGTATATTTAATTGCATTTTGCAGTATATTTACAATAATTTGTTTGATTTTTCCTCGGTCTGCCAGCAGCCAAAGGGGCATATCCCTATGGTTAATCTGAATAGTATGCTTCTTTTTCTCCGCGCTCGTCGCAAGCTCTTCAACAGTTTCATTCACCACTTCCTCTACCTTAAACCGCGATAGCTTCAGTTCAAGCCTGCCGGATTCAATACGCGAAAAATCGATTAAGTCATTAATCAAATTCAATAAATCTTCCGACTTGCGGTGAATGGTCTGCACAAACTTTACATTGGTCTTATTTTCTTCTCTGGCAAGACGCTCCTCCAATAGCTCGGAATAGCCCATGATCACGGTAAGAGGCGTACGCAGTTCATGGGATACATTGGCCAGAAATTCTGTTTTCATTCGATCCAGCTCCGCCAGCTTCCGGTTTGTATCTTCAAGCATTTTATTTTGCCTGGTCATCTTTCTAATAAACGACCAGAGAATACCGATAAGCGCCAGAATAATCAGCACGCTTACGATCAGCTCTCGGCCATAAGCTTTCTCCGGCACAGTAACAACCCTATAAATGAGCCAACCTACCAGAAATAAAACAAAACCCAAAAAGAACGGAACACAGCACTCCAGGGAATACTTACGCTTCACCTTTCATCCCTACTCTTCCGCACAGGGTGCGGAAATCGATGTCTCCCCACTCTGTTTGCCCTGCATAAGATACATGTCTATCTTCTCCAGGAAGCTTCGAATGCGTACCGGCTTTGTAATGTAGCCAATACAACCGGCCTCCAGCGCTGATTTAATATCGGACTTCATCGCCAAAGCAGACAATGCGACAATCGGAATAGAAGCTAGCTCAGGTATGGATTTAATCGTTCTAGTAACAGCCAGGCCGTCCATGCGCGGCATATGAATATCCATCAGAATTAAATCCGGATAAAACGTTTCCAGCATATTGAGTGCATCCATACCGCTCTCGGCCACGTACACTTCGTATTCCGGTTTCAATTGCAAAATTTCAATAAACAACTCACGGTTTGAAGGGTTGTCTTCCACAAGTAAAATACGATATCCCATCTTGCGTTCCCCTTTGTTTTTTCAATAACCTTATTATCGGATGCGCGAAAACACGGCGGACACATTCTGCGAAGAAGGCAAAATATAATCCGCCACTCTCATAACCTGACCACGTTCTACAAAACGCAGCGGACGCTCAATATAGGCAAAAATCTTTCTATGCGTATGTTCACGTATCCCTTCCAAAATCTCTACATAACCGGTATGAAATGATTGGGCCACAACTAGAATGTTATTGTCAGGATATTTTTCCATCATTTCGATAGCTTCTTGTTTTGATTCTATCATAAAAGCAAGGAAAGGTAGATCCTCTTTTTGAATTATTTTAGAAAAATCAGGAAAATGTTCAGAGAAATCCGCCGTATAAAAAATAAGAAGCGGTTGAACTTCGCCGGTAATGGCGTAAGTGCTGTGTGTGGATATTTTCTCCACCCACAGTGGAAGATGAAAAGAAAATACGCTTCCCCTGCCGAGTTCACTTTTCACTTCTATGTTCCCGCCATGCAGCTCAATCAACTGTTTCGATAACGCCAGTCCAAGCCCTGTTCCTTCATATTTGCGATCCAGGCTGCCGTCATTTTGGTAGAATTGTTCGAAAATCTTTTCCTGCTTTTCGGCTTCGATTCCGATTCCCTGATCTTCTACCCGGA
The DNA here is from genome assembly GCF_007991215.1 of Aneurinibacillus danicus. Taxonomy (GTDB): domain Bacteria; phylum Bacillota; class Bacilli; order Aneurinibacillales; family Aneurinibacillaceae; genus Aneurinibacillus; species Aneurinibacillus danicus. Next base: position 5,585 of record NZ_BJXX01000131.1, on the reverse strand, counting down.
CGGTCACAGTATGACCGTCTTGTTTAAGAGTAACCCGCACTGTACTTTGTACAGTGCTAAATTTAATTGCGTTACCCAGTAAATTTAATAAAACTTGCCGGATTTTTGTTTTATCTGCTGTTACCTGCAGGACTGAGCACTCCGTTTCCAGCACAAGCGATATCCCGCGCTGCTCCGCTTTTGCCTGCAACATAACCAGCGTACTGCGAATGACTTGGACCATATCGAACCGGGTTACTTCCAGCTCGTATTTTCCCGCTTCAATCTTGCTTAAGTCAAGAATATCATTAATCATTGACAGCAGATGCTCCCCCGCTCTTACGATATTGTGCGTAAAGTTTTTCTGTGCAGGAGAAAGACGATTTTCCGGATCTTCATACAGCAATTCAGCAAAACCGATAATGCCTGTCAGCGGCGTACGGAGCTCATGTGACATATTGGCAAGAAATTCTGATTTTAACCGGGTAGCCTCCTTTGCACGCCGGGATTCCTCCTGCAGACGCACATTAGCCTGTCTCAGCTCTTCGACCAGGCCCGCAATGCTTAAACTCATCCGGTTGAACGCCTTGCTTAGCTCCCCCCATTCATCTTGGTTCGTCACCTCTACTTGAGTGGTGAAATCTCCCTGTGTCATCCGGCGGACACCATGAAGCAGTGATAAAATAGGGTTCGTAATGCTACGTGACATGTAGTAGGAGAACAACAGCGCAAGTAACAGCGTAACCCCGATTACGATGTATCCGACCCGTACAGAAGACCAGGCATTGTTGAGCATCTTCTGATTATCGCTACCGATTTCTTGAATCTTTCGCTGTGAAAGTATTTCTACTTCATTCATCAATCGAATAGCGAGCGGCTGCGCTTTTGAATTTAGCGTTTCAAGCGCATCCTTCGGATTATTGCGCTGATAGACGGGAATCACTTCATTCCGCAAAATAAGTTCCCAATCTTCACTGTGAATAATAAACCTCTCAATTCCCTCTTGTTCCTGCGGTAATGCGCTATCTCTTAAATTCTCCTCGATTTCCCGCGCACGGGCGCTTGCCTCTTCAAACTTCTCCCGAAATTCTTCTCTGCCTGTCGTAATATACAGCATAACATAGTTGATTCGCTCCATAATCGTGCTTTTCACTTGCAGTTGCGTAGTCAGATTCGGTACCGATTGGTTGATGACTTTATCATTATCGTGTACTACACTCAGCAGTTGATTGTTCAAAACAAGCATACCGCCCCCGGCGAGCAGCACAACAGCCAGAAATACGCTGAAAAACTTGAATCGAATCGACAAGTTATTCCATCTTTGAAATGCATTCATTGTATTTACTCCACTTTTTACTGGCATCGTATAGACTGGGTATGTATCGGCAAAGAAAACGCACCCGTTTTATACTCTTCCAGCTTTTGTTTGACTTTTCCCTGAACGGCCGGGGGAACCATAGGGCCGAAGTGGGCCAAGTCCTGTCCCCCATCTTTAAAATCAAAAGTTAGGCACCCGGCGGGCAGCGTTCCCTCTTTATACTTGCGTGCAACCTTAAGGTAAACGTCCGCTACATTCTGGAGTATACTTGTCACCACTGTTTCTTTCGAGACAAACGATTGATCTGAAACATAACCGATTGCCAATCGCTTTGCATGATGCGCTTCCATAAGAACATCAATATTGAAACCGTCGCCCATCGGAACAAGAATATCAACGCCTTCATCTATCATCCTCTTGGCAATCTGCACGGCTTTGCGCCCGTCATTCCAACTGTTTACTTCCCGTACAATTACTTTATTTGCCCGATTTTGCTCTTTTGCTGCCTGGATAAACGGTTCGATTTCATACATGGAACTGTAAGCGGGAATTAAGCCGATTTTATGCGTTTTCGTCATCAAACCCGCCACAACTCCCGAGAAATAGCCCATTGATTCCGGCGTGAAATTAATGGCAGATACATTTGCTGCTGCCGCCCTTCCATTAAAGAAGACGAAGCGCGTATTCGGATAGGCGGGCGCAAGGTTATTGAAAACTGTTTCAAAACTGCGTCCGTTTCCGAATATCAACTGGTATCCCTGCTCTGCCAGCTTTTTTGTCTCGTCGGCCTGCTTTTTCTCCGTGTTTACATACTGCATGTAGAAAATTTGCGCATTCATTTTCCGTTCGATTTCTTTAAGGCCAACATATGCCTGGTTATCCCAGCCTTGATCATATATTTTTCCTTCTAGAAGCAGCGCCACTTTCAACGGAGCTTCAGGAGGCGTCACGTTTTTTGTTTCTTCAAACGAAGAGGATATTGAACAGCCAACCAGCAATAGCAACGCCAAAAGAAGAAGTAGTTTTCTCAGCATACGGCACATCCCTTTTTCTATGGCTATATTACCATTGTAAACATTTTACCTTACAGCGCTGAAGTGCAAAAATTGCAGAAAAAAATCCAGACCTGTACGTTTCTGGATTTTAAGGGTTGTAAATATTATATTGTTTAATTTTGTAGTACAGCGTGCGCAGTGAAATATCCAGTTTCTCGGCTGCCAGGCGGCGGTTGCCTTCCACTTCGTTCAGTACTTTTTCAATATGCTTGCGTTCCACTTCTTCAAGTGTCGGCAAATGCTCAGGAATGCTCGTGACGAAATCTATCGCGTTCTGAACCGTCTCCCTCAAATGCGGAAGTTTAAACGGTTTGCAAATATAATCAAGCGCTCCAAGCTTCATTGCCTGAACGGCGGTTTCAATCGTCGCGTAAGCAGTAACCATAATGACCTGACATTCTTCGTCTATTTTTTTCATTCTGCCCAACACTTCAATTCCACTCAACTCCGGCAATTGGATATCAAGCAGTACAAGCTCAGGATGATGCTGCTCGTACATACGCAATGCTTCCTTTCCCGAATGAGCAGTTATAATCTCCACCTGCTCTGATTGAATCGCCGTTGCCATCAGGAAACAAATATCTACATCATCATCAACAATCAATACGGTCGGCTTCCCTCTCATTTCTCACCCTCCTATCCGTTTTCTGTGAAGATCATGAAATAAAGAAGGAAGGAGAGAGGAAAAAAGATCCGAGGAAGAAAAAGGCCATCGCCTTTTTCCACATTGAAATCACCTCCTCGTTCTCTTCTCCCTTTTCCTTCGCACCACAAAAGTCAGCCGCCTTTCCCTTCATTTTTATGGCAGGACTTATGGCTAATCGGCCACGGTCATTCTCACCTTCGTTAAAATATCACGCGCGATATGGACGCCGCACGCTCCCGCTTGTGCCAATCCCCGAGTAATGCCTGCACCGTCGCCCCCGGCGTACAGCCCATGAATCTCCGTCTCGAAATTCTCGTTTAAATAGGGACGCGCGGAATAAAATTTTGCTTCTACCCCATAGAATAGCGTATGTTCACTGGCAATTCCAGGCGTTACGTGATCAAGCGCTTCCACCATCTCAATCAAACTCTTCATTGTATTATACGGGAGCACAAGACCTAAATCACCTGGTACCGCTTCTTTCAGCGTCGGTTCGATAAACCCTTCTTTCAGGCGTTTTTCCGTCGTTCTACGCCCCCGCTTAATGTCCCCGTAGCGCTGCACGATAACCGATCCGTTGGACAAATCGTTTGCATGGCGGCAGATTTCTTTAGCATATTCATTCGGCTTATCAAACGGCTCCGTAAATACATGGGATACAAGCAGAGCAAAATTCGTATTCGGAGATCCTAGCTTCTCATCTTTGTAAGCGTGTCCATTCGCAGCCATAACCCCGCTATGATTTTCTATCACTACGTGGCCGCTTGGATTTGAACAGAAGCTCCGGATAATTTGGTCGGTCGTCGATTTGTACAAAAATTTCCCTTCATACAAATGACGGTTAATCTCTTCCATCACTACATTTGTCGTCTCAACGCGCACGCCGATATCGACCTGATTGTTGAGCAGACGCAGCCCCTGACGCTTCAGGATATTACCAAACCATTCGGAACCGTCGCGCCCTGGAACAATCACCACTTTATCAGCCATATATGTCTCGCCGGATTTACATTCTATACCTTTAATTTGAATACCGTCTTCCGTTTTTTCTGTAAGAATGTCGGATACTTCGGTTTTAAACTTCATCGTGATCTTTGTCTCTAATTCACGATAGATACTCTGAAGAATCTTAAGGTTTTGCTCCGTACCAAGATGACGTACATTTGCACGGAGCAGTTTAAGACCCACACCGGCCGCTTTGCGCTCAATTTCTCGTACTTCAGGCGTAGTCGGGTCAGTAATGCTCAGTGTCGCTCCGTGCTCAAGATTGATTTCATCCACATAGCGAATTAGCTCCAGCACCTGGGACGGAGGAAGATAATCAGTCATCCAACCGCCAAACTCTGTGGTAATATTGAACTTTCCGTCCGAGTAGGCACCCGCACCACCGAATCCGTTCGTAATAGAACAGGCCGGCAAACAGCCGCTAAACTCTTTTCGTCCGGCGGGAGGCGGGCATTTCTTTATTTTTTTCTCCAAAATCGGACAACGGCGCTTAAAAATATCATGTCCTTTATCTATTAACAAAACATCTAAGGCAGGATTTTTTCTGGTTAATTCATATGCCGTAAAAATACCAGCAGGTCCGGCACCTACGATTACTACATCATACCTCATCTGTTAAAAGCCCCCTTGAATGCAAAAGCTATTTCGGAAACCTTTCTGAATTATACCGCCTACCGTGGCAAAGAATCAACCAGAAAGCCGAATGTTTTCTTACCACTTATATATTTCGTTCGTCATTTTGTATATGAATATTCGGAAACTGCCGTTCCTGCGACGAATAAATCAATCCACCCGTCCATCAATTCATTTTCTGACATGAAAGATAATGACTGATTTGCTTCTCCATGCAGAATGAATGAATAGACGCGGGCAAATAATATACTGTAGAGACCGGAGGCGACAGCGTAGCTGTTTACATTTTGCCGGATTTGACCTGCAATCTTATAGTACTCAAAGAAAGCCGTCAATTTCTCGATAATTTTTTCGGTAAACATTGCGACATATTTACGGCATTCTTCCATTTTCTCCGCTTCGCTGAGTAAAAGCTTAATCAATGGTAGCTCCTTTTTGAATGTGGAAATGAATGTACGAACGATGGCACGCAAATCACGTGCATAATCGTCAGTTATACCCTGTACAATATATTCACTGATTTCGGCCAGTAACGCATGACGTTGAAGCATCTCCGTAAACAGTTTTTCCTTACTTTCAAAATGGCGATATACAGTTAAATCGTTCACCCCGGCCAAACGGGCGATTTCACGAATAGTTGACGCTTGGAATCCTTTTTGTGAGAAGATTTCCACAGCTGAATGCAGGATTTTCTCTCTGGTTCTCTTTACTCGCGGGGAATATTTCTTTTCCATATATATTCTCCTTTTCTCTATATTCTTTCTCTATGTCAACTTCTAAAGAAGTAGGTAAAAAAACCTATGATACCAGTATCCACCATTTTTACCCATGAAACAAGCTACAATTTAAAAAAACAAACAGGAAAATGATAAAGAACACAAAAAAGCTTCAACCCTTATCGGATTGAAGCTATCCTTCATTGTTATACGTATATAGACAAATACAAAAA
>NZ_BJXX01000130.1 GCF_007991215.1 Aneurinibacillus danicus | reverse complement strand
TTATACATTAACAGCGACAAGAGTTATCCTATCATACTTTTTAAGTAAATGCAAGACATAAAAAACTCCTCCCCCATTGCTGAGAAAGGAGTTTTGCCGTACGTCTTATCCGCAATGCTTTTTGAATGCTTCCATCAAATCAGAGGCAATCACTTCAAGCGGGCGGTTTTCGATCTGATGACGCTCCATCATATACACCAGTTCTCCGTCTTTCAGCAATGCGAAGGACGGTGAGGACGGCGGATAGCCGGTGAAATACTCACGCGCTTTTGCCGTAGCTTCTTTGTCCTGACCGGCAAACACCGTATAAAGCTTATCCGGCTTTGCCTCGCTGTTCTGTACGGAATATACGGCAGCCGGGCGAGCGAGGCCGGCCGCACAGCCGCACACCGAATTAACCACCACAAATGCGGTGCCTTTCATATTCTCAAACTTTGTTTCCACATCGTCCGGAGTCAGCAGTTCTTCAAACCCTGCAGACGTAAGTTCCGTACGCATCGGTTGAATAACCGAACGCATATATTCATCATATGACATCATTGTAAATCCCTCCGTTACATTACTTGCTTTTTATTCATGCAAACATTAAAAACCGGATTTATTCCATTATAGCGATTTCTTATCTTAGAGGAAAGTTTTACAGAGTATTTCACAACAGAGTAAGTGATTTTACCTATTTCCAAAAAAATCATTCTTGTATAATTTTATAATAAAACAGTGAGGATTTTTGACAACCATAAGAATTTTTATTTTTACTGGAACTTTTTACGCATTACCGACGTTTTTATAGTAGAATATGCAATGCATACTACTTTATGTATGAAATAGAGAAAGAAGGGAATTATTTTGGAGAACGACCGGAGGAGAAGACAAAGAAACAGGATTTGGCTTGCGCTATTGCTATTGGGCGTGATTATTCAAGTGAATTTAATTTTTAGCGAAAGTCCACCTGCACAGTCTGCAACTGCCCTCTTGAATTCCATTTCGGATAAAGAGACATCTGATACACCAGAAAAATCTAAGCCACCGCAGCAACCGAATTCGGCACAGAAACCTGACCCATCCGCACCAGCAAAGCCAGCAAAACCTTCAACCAATACAGCTTCGTCTCCTGATGTACCGGCAGTCGGCAAGATGATCGCCAAAATTCCCACGTCTAAACCGACCGTCTATTTAACATTTGATGACGGACCGGGAAAGTATACAAAGGATATTGTTGCGATTCTGGATGAGCATGATGTGAAAGGCGGGTTTTTCTGGATTGGCCAAAACGTAAAAACCGAGCGGGACAGCAAGCTTGCCAGACAAATGCTGGCAAACGGTCACATCATTGGTACACATACCATGTATCATGAGAAGCTCTGGAAAAAGCCGAAAGATGTACAGATACAGATAATTCGTACTTCCACAGAGTACATCTCCCAAAAAATCGGCGCCCCAATCTATTATTTCCGTCCACCTTACGGAGCAGTCGACCAGAATACGCTGCTCGCATCCAAAGAAACGAATCAGATTCTCGCATACTGGAATGTAGACAGCCTTGACTGGAAATATGGTGACAAACCGGATTTAATCATGAACAATATTGCCAGAGAAGTAAAGCCCGGCTCCATTATTTTAATGCATGAAAAAGAGCATACAGTGCAGTTGCTTCCGAAAATTATCAAGCTGCTTAAGGATAAAGGCTACGGGATCGCGCCCCTGCCTACACCGAAGCCGGCAAAAAAAGCGTAATCCCCATCTCTATACAAAAAACGAGGGAAGCCGGATAACATCCGGTGCCTCGTTTTTTAGTTTAGCACATCTCGTCGAATAAATACGACATAGGCTACAATAAGGGAAGCCACGCTCCATATACCAAGCACCGCCAATGAAAACGGCAGACTTAATCCGGGAATTGGCGGAAGCGTGCCCGCCAGGTAATCCGTTAGCTGCAGATTCACCATGAAAAAGTATTTGGCCGATTCCCATGCGGATGCCATATTCGTTAAGATTGTACCTGCGATTAATGCCGATACCATAATCCCCATGCCTGCAGCCGTGCTACGCACCAGTACGGAAACCATAAATGAAATAGAGGCCACAGCCAAACAGGCATACCAGGACAATCCATACTCCATAAGAATATACAACCATTGCGGCAGCACGTGTACACCCTCCGTATTTATCTCTTCTCCGGAAATCTGAAAACCGGTAAGCACCGGATAATTCCAACCCCTATAGCCGAACACCAGTCCGGAGATAAGGTATGCAATAATACCTGTTAGCGTGACAATCGTCGAAACAAATAAAATCAGGGCAATCAACTTGCTGGTTAGTACTTTCCAGCGTTTCACGGGCCTTGTTAACAATAGCTTAATCGTGCCTCCGGTATGTTCTCCGGAAACGATGTCCGATGCGATAATGACGATAAGCAGCGGAATGAATAGCGACACAGCGTTGTTCATGAAATCGCGGGTAAATGTGACTCCGTTGGGAGAAGTCGGATTAATATCATGGTCGAGATAGTATTGCTGCTGCTGAATACGAATTCGCATCCACTTTTTCCACTCTTCCGGAATACGGGTGCTGCTTAACCGGTTGGTCGTGTCATTGATACTCTGTCTTACCGCCACTTTCCAATCCGTTGTTCCCAACTGCTTCTGATTGCTAATCGTAGCCCGCAGCTGCGCATAGGTGAAAATGGGGACAAGTACAAGCAGAATCAATACAACTACCCATAGCCGTTTCTTCCGCAAAATCTTTATCGATTCATTCATAACCAGTCCGTACATGCTAGACATAACGCTCCCCCTCGGTCATATCCAGAAATAAATCCTCCAGACTTGGCTTCTTCCATTCGATTTCATATACTTGAATTCCGCCGCTAATTAGTCGGGCTGCCAGCTCAGGAACATGTTCCGCCGCGATTTCGGTTACAATTCCTCCATCCAGCGTTTCCTGTTCCGATAGGCGTACAAGCGGCGATGCCGCAAGGATAGACTTCGCCTTCGAACGCGGCTCTGCATACCAGATCATTTTGCGGAAATCCTGCGTTAGCAACTCGTCTACTTCTCCTACGCGAATGATTTCTCCCCTGTTAATAATAGCAACCCGGTCACACATTAACTGGATTTCACTAAGCAGGTGGCTGGAGATAAACACGCTTAATCCCTCGCCCGCCAATTGGCGAATGAAAGCTCGTAACTCTTTAATGCCCTGCGGATCAAGCCCGTTTGTCGGCTCGTCCAGGATAAGCAGTTTCGGATCTCCCAACAGCGCCTGAGCAATGCCAAGCCTCTGACGCATGCCCAGTGAATAATCTTTTACTCTGTCATGAATGCGCTTGCTTAAATCCACACGCTGCACTACTTCATCAATTTTCCCCCGGGTAACGCCAGGAATCATACGTGCAAACTGCTCAAGATTTTCCATCCCTGTCAAAAAGGAATACAATTCAGGGTTTTCCACAATCGATCCGACATGTGCAAGCGCTTTTGTGTATTCCTTCTGGATATCGAAACCGCATATCCGAATCCGTCCTGCGGTCGGCCGAATCAAGCCGACCATCATCCGAATGGTTGTCGTTTTTCCTGACCCGTTAGGTCCAAGAAAACCGAACACTTCTCCTTCCCGTACGGAAAATGAAATTCCTTTAATAATTTTCTTACCACGAATTTCTTTTTCCACCTGTTCAATTTCAAGCGTAATTGCTTGTGTCACCATATTCCCCCCTTAACGGACCACTTCGGCCATACGCTCTCCGATGCGTCGATATCCGGCCTGGTTCGGATGAAAATGGTCGCTGGATAGATATTTCACGCCGCCCGTCCGGAACAAGTCGTCAGTCGGAACGAAAATTGTATTGGGATACTGATAGAGGACAGCCGATGCTTCCCCGTTCCACAGCTGTACTATTTTATAACTCTCCCGTGCATTCGATAAATCGGCAAATGCGTTGTACAACCCCACGTACAGCACTTTAGCCTTCGGGTTCAGCGAGGTAATTATTTTTACAATTTGTCTGTACCGGTCCACGGCTCCCGGCAGTCGTTTTTGACTTTCCTCCGGCCTTACTTCTTCCGCTCCCGCATTGAATAAATCATTGCCTCCAATGGACAGCGTAATAATGTCCGCCTGGCGAATGGTCCGGCGAATATCCTCCTTCTTCTGCAGATCGCGCAGCAAATCGGCAGTTTTATATCCGTTTACTCCATGGTTCAATACGTATACTTCCTGTCCCGCGACTTGCGCAAGTCGTGCGCGCAAATGGCCGACATATCCAAGTCCGCTTCCATCCCCCGTACCTCTTGTCAGCGAATCTCCAAGCGCTACAATCTGAATTTTATTTTCTCTCGGGATCGAAGCCTCTTCTCCGGCACTTTTATCGGTTTTCCATCCGACCGCAGAAGGGAAAAGAATGTCTCTTACTCCCATATATAGCCCTATGGCAAGAACCAGCATTGAGACAAGAGAAAAGACCGCGAACAACCGCCAGCTTGTCCGTGATGACATGTTCGCTCCTCCTTATATTTCGTATGTATCATTATATACATAATTCACGGCAAACAAAAAAGCAAAATTCCCACAATTCCCCAGCGATTCGTTTGATAATGGCACAAATAGTGTAAAGTAAAATTGAAAAAAGCGGAGGATGACCAACAATAAATGCGAAAAAGGAGCCAAAGGACTCCTTTCTCTACACTTTACTCCTTCATCAACCTGTCTACCCTCTCCATTACATCCGCCTTTAAGCGCTCCAGAAACTCTCTGCTTTCTTCCATCGTACTCGCTTTTACGCCGAAATAAAACTTGATTTTCGGCTCCGTACCGGAAGGACGAAGGCAAAACCACGCACCGTTTTCCAGCGTATACTTCAACACGTCGGAGGCCGGGAGCGTAAGCGTTTCGCGCCGGTTATCCTGTGTTACTATACGTATGCCCGCTTTGTAATCCTCAATAATCCGGATGTTTTGCCCTGCCATCTCGGCTGCCGGCTCGTCGCGGAACGATTGGAGAATGGCTTTCATTTTTTCCAGCCCTTCTTTTCCTTTGAGGGTTATGGAGAGCAAGTCTTCGAGATAATATCCATACGTCTCGAAGATCTCCAGCAATCCTTCATACATTGTCATACCACGCGATTTGTAGTAGGCGGCTACCTCGGCGGCAAGGAGGCAGACCTGCACCGCATCTTTATCACGAACAAAATCACCCGCCAGATAGCCATAGCTTTCCTCGTAGCCGAATACAAAAGTATGGCTTCCGGTTTCCTCGAACTCTCTAATCTTTTCACCGATAAACTTAAAGCCGGTCAACGTATCGATTGTCTCAAGGCCGTACGAATCTGCGATGGCGCGTCCGATTTCGGACGTTACAATCGTCTTCAATACCGCCCCGTTCTTTGGAAGAGTGCCCGCCTCCCGCTTTTGTTCCAGCAAATAATGCAGAAGAAGTGCGCCGGTCTGGTTGCCGGTAAGCACTACGTATTCTCCCTGAAGATTCTTTACCGCAATGCCAACACGGTCCGCATCCGGGTCCGTGCCAAGCAGCATATCGGCGCATGTCCGCTTACCGTATTCAATTGCCAGCTCAAATGCAGCATGCTCCTCCGGATTCGGCGAAACAACCGTAGAAAATTCGGAATCGGGCAATTCCTGCTCTTTGACGACCTCCACATTGGTGAATCCAAGTTCCGCAAGCCCGCGCCGCACTAACTTATTCGAGGTACCGTGCAGGGGGGTAAATACAATCCGAACTTCATCTCCCATCCGCCGTATCAACTCCGAATTTACACTGAGAGCGCAAATCTTCTGTATGTATGCGTCATCAATATCAGCACCAATGCTTACAAGGAGCCCGGCCTTGCGTGCCGCCTGCTCGTCCATTACTTCAATGACCAGCTCGTCACCCGCTTCGTTTACTTTTGAGATAACCGCGTCCGCGTCCGCCGGAGGTAGCTGACCGCCGTCCGGACCGTATACTTTGTATCCGTTATATTCAGGAGGATTATGACTTGCCGTAATGACAATCCCCGCATATGCACCCAGGTGGCGCACAGCAAACGACAGTACCGGCGTAGGACGGATATCGTCGAAGACATACGTCCGAATATTATGCCGTGCGAGTGTCAGTGCCGCTTCAAGCGCAAACTCCCGTGATTTGCGGCGCACATCATAGGCAATCGCTACACCGCGCCGCCTGGCCTCCTCTCCTTGCGCTTCAATATAGCGGGCGAGACCTTCTGACGCTTTGCGCACCGTATATATATTCATTCTGTTCGTTCCCGGCCCGATTTCGCCGCGTAACCCGCCGGTGCCAAACTCCAGATTTTTGTAAAAACAATCTTCCAGCGCTCTCTTGTTGTCCTTCATGGCCGCAAGCTCCTGTTTTAACTCTTGCGAAAGACCAGGATACTCCTGCCACCGCGCCGCTTTTTGTTCCCAGTTCATCCCTTCACTCTCCCCATTTTTCCCCTATTATACTGCAATTGCTTTCCCGGTTACAAAACAAAGCCGCTCCGCGTCGGAACGGCTAATAAAAACATAAATTAAATAGAAAGGGTTTTGCTCAGTTCGTACATATCCAAATCAATGTCATGCTTGCTCCCAAATACGTCGGCGAAGTCCACCGCCGTAATCCGGTTTCGCTGAATACCTACCATCTTACCGCTCTGGCCATCACGCAGCAAGTCGACCGCTTTGGCCCCCAACCTGCTGCCCAACATCCGGTCGAACGCGGACGGAGAGCCGCCGCGCTGCACATGCCCAAGCACTGTTACCCTTGTATCCAATCCTGCTTCCTCTTTAATTTTCTGTGCAATTTCCGAAGCCGGACATACGCCTTCTGCCACAATGATAATGCTGTGTTTCTTGCCGCGTTTGTTTCCTTCTAGCAGGCGGCTGATTACATCCGTAATCTCAAAATCCACCTCGGGAAGTAAAATCGACTCCGCTCCGCCGCTTAAACCAGCCCATAGTGCAATATCACCGCAATGTCGGCCCATCACTTCAATGACAAAAATCCGTTCATGCGATGTGGCGGTATCCCGAATTTTATCAATCGCTTCAATAACCGTATTGACTGCCGTATCAAACCCGAGCGTCACCTCTGTGCCTGAAATATCGTTATCGATCGTACCCGGAATGCCGATCGTAGCAAACCCCTTGTCCGATAGTTTTTGTGCGCCGCGAAACGAACCATCGCCACCAATCACAACAAGGCCTTCAATTCCTCTCTCCCGCAGGTTATCGATCCCCTTCTGCTGGCCGGCCTCCGTTTTGAATTCTTCGCTGCGGCTGCTGTACAGGATGGTGCCGCCCCGCTGAATAATATCCCCTACACTTCCGGCATTCATTGGCTCGATCTGCCCCAGCATCAACCCTTCATAACCATGATAGACGCCATATACTTCCATACCGTGCGAAATGCCGCGACGAACGACAGCCCGCACGGCGGCATTCATCCCTGGAGCATCTCCTCCGCTTGTTAATACCGCAATCTTTTGCATGATCATCATCCTCTCTTTTTTCTGTGAAAATTGTGAGGAAAGAAGGAGAGAAAGAGGAAATGAGACCCGGGGAAGAAAAAGGCGTTCGCCTTTTTCCCCATTAAAATCCTCTCCTCGTTCTCTTCTCTCTTTTCCTTCGCACCCAAAAAGTCAGCCGCCTTCCCTTTATTTTCATGGGGGGCTTGTCACTAATCAACCATGGTGGTTTTCTATGCTTTACTGTGCCAAAAGATTCATCTCCGCCAGTTTTGCCAATCCAACAATGCCGGCGTCGTTGCCCAGGACAGCAGGTACGATAATCTCCGTTTTTTGAATATCCACAAGTGTAAATTCATGAAACCAGCGCACAGTCGGCTCAAGCAGCAGCGATCCGGCAGCGGCTCCTCCGCCACCGATAACAATACGGGCCGGAGCAGTGACGGTATAAGCACCCGCCAGCGCATATCCTAAATAATAGGCAGCGTTAGCAAGCACACTACGTGCAGCCTCATCGCCTTTCCGGGCTGCCTCAGCCACAACTTTACCGGTCACTTTTCCCTCCCGGGCCAGCTGTTCTGCAAGCAGGCTCTTTGGATGAGCCTTTGCCGCCTGCTCGCCGTAATAAGCAAGGGCAGACGCAGATGCTTCCGTTTCCAGGCAGCCAGTTCTGCCGCAATTGCATGGCCGTCCGCCTTCTATTTTTACACGAAAATGGCCGATTTCTCCAGCCAATCCATGTGTTCCGTTGACAATCCTCCCATTTGTGATGACACCGCCCCCTACACCGGTGCCGATCGTAATACATAGCAGGTTATTCACACCTTTTCCGGCTCCCCGCCACATCTCTCCGAGTGCTGCCGCGTTCGCATCGTTAATTACAAACACAGGAACATTCAGCATAGCAGACGCTTTTTCGGCTACGGGAACATCCCTCCAGCCAAGGTTGACTGCCCGGGTTACCCGCCCGGTTTCCATCTCTACAAATCCCGGGATGCCTATGCTGGCAGCCCGAATCTCTCCAGGAGCGATTTTCGCTTCATTACAAAGCGCCTCTCTCAGCTCCTGAAACTGGCGAAACGTCTGCTCCGCCTCACCACCCGTTCTCGTAGCCACCTTCCGTTTGGCGAGAACCGTACCATTTGCATCCACCAAACCGGATTTAATATTTGTTCCTCCTACATCAAAACAGAGATACACTGCACCCTCCTCCTTGCCCGTCTATCCAAATTCCCTATTCTTCTATTATAGTATGTATGGACGGTTTCGTTTTGATTTTATCCGTACGTCCCTTATACAAGAGAAATCGTCCCTATTTTGTGTGCACCCATGCTGCATCACGACCAATGGCGTCTCTTCCGCCTCATTATAGCCGCTTGACGCATAAATTTTAAGCTAAAGTAAAGCAGTGTCTTTTCTTTGCGTTCTCCTTTTTTATACAATGTTAAGCGTTATAATGTTTTTATGTTAAATAGCACGGTTTGCCCCTTGACTTTTGTTTTAAGGTCATGCGTATAATAAAAAAGTTTGTAGGACGCAGAAGAACGAAAAAATAAAGGGAGTGATTTGTCACATGGCGATTACAAGCTATGAACAAATTGAAGAGAAAATCTGGGACATTGTAGAAACAGAAATCATTCAGGGAGAGTTCATGCAAACACTGCTGGCAGGAGAGTGGACACCTTCGCAGGTACGAGAGTTTGCACTTCAGTACAGTTATTATAGCCGCAACTTTCCCCGGGTACTGGGTGCAGCTGTGGCTGCCGTCGAGCCGGAAGACGACTGGTGGGTTCCGCTTGTTGATAACCTGTGGGACGAAGGCGGACGTGGCAATCCGCAGAGCTATCATTCCCGTCTATACCATTCGTTCATGATTACGGCCGCGCCTGATGTACCGACAAATGAAAAATACGTACCGGATTACCCGGTAGCCCCGGCTGCGAAAGAAGCTGTCGATACGTTTATCTCTTTCCTGCGCAATGCGACGTCGATCGAAGCAATGGCATCCATCGGCTTTGGTTCAGAGATGTTCGCCGGTAAAGTGATGGGACTTATCGGCAAAGGACTGGAACACCCGAATTATAACCAGGAACGGAAGCTGAACACAACCTTCTGGACTGTGCACGCCGATCATCACGAACCGCGCCATTACGAGCTATGCAAAAATGTGCTGATCCGCTTCACATCTCCGCAGGATTTGGAACTTATGTATCGTGCCGGTGCGTATATCACTCGTTCTGAAGCGCGCTTCTATAACGGCTTATATGAACGCATGAAAAGCGTATAAGCTGAAAGCGGCCTGTTCGCCGGAACGGGCCGCGCTTATTTATGATAGGATTCGATGGAATATTCTAAATGATACATAGAGAAAGAAGGGAAGAAGGTGGAGATTGAAACTGTCGTGTCTTCCATCCTTACGATGGCGGCCATGATTCTCATTGGCGGTCTTCTAAGCTGCCGTATGCCTTTTACGTTGGAAAGGCGGCAGTTGCTGATTGCCATTATTATCAATGTAGCAATGCCCTGTATTATCCTAAACGGGGTATTTCAAACAGAGATTGATGCTAATTTTCTTACGCTTGTTTTACTAATCTTTCTTAGTTCGATCCTTATTAACTTTTTTGGCGTGTTTCTCGGCTGGATGGCGGCACGCGCAATGCATGTCACTCCCGATAAAGCAAAAGAAATAGCGCTTCTGTCAGGTCTTGGCAATACCGGATTTATCGGCATTCCGCTCTGCGCTGCTCTATTCGGTCCTAAAGGAGCACTGCTTGCGGCTATTTTTGACGCAGGATTGGATTTTACCATCTGGACGCTTGGTGTCATGATGCTGCAGGGTCAGAGAGGATTCAATTTTCGTTCTTTAAAAGCACTTATTAACATTCCAATGATATCCATTTTCATCGGAATGCTGGTCGCCGTGTTCAATGTCACGCCCCCGAAGAGTGTGGCAAACCTGGCGGAAACGCTGGCCAATCTTGCATCTCCGCTTGCCATGATGTACATTGGAATGCTCATTCCGTCCATGGCTAAAAAGAAACGGACCACTGCTCTGCATCACCTGAGCATGCCGCTCATCATGAAACTGCTCATTTTCCCGGTCACTATCGCCTTGCTGCTGCACCTTCTTTCTCTACCGCTGGAGGTGGCGCAGATTATTATCGTGCAGTCGACTATGCCGAGCCTTACGTTGGCGTCCATTCTGTTTGCCCGCTATTCACGGGACGAAGAATACGGAGCGACGATGACCGTATTCTCCACGCTTGCATCAATTACGACCATTCCGCTCATGACGATGATCGGCTTCTATCTTCTCGTCAAATAAGGAGCGCTTTAAGCGCTCC
>NZ_BJXX01000129.1 GCF_007991215.1 Aneurinibacillus danicus | reverse complement strand
TTTTCATGTCGGGGCTGCGGCTGAGAAGCTCAAAAATAGAGACTATTAGCCGATTGCCAAAAGAAATACAGGCCCATGATAAGGGATTTATTAAAAAAATGTAAAAAAACAATCCGCTTTTTTAGTAATAAAGTATGAGTTTTTCATCCAATGTCATGGTATAATCATCATTGATTCTAATTGCTTTTACCAGTTCACTTATCGTAGACAAATCAAATTTACATAATTTATGTAAAGGGGAAGAAGATGATGGAATGTCCGTTTAAGCATCTGCTCGGCAATGAAAAAGGAGCCTTGGGATTTTTTAAAGGAACGAAAAAAGAAGAGTCGATACAGACGGCCGGCACAAGAGCCTCCGCGGCTTCATCAGCGGAAGTTTCCCGCTTCTATCAGCAATTGATGGAAAGCACGGAAGCATCCAAAGTCCAGTTTGTAGGATTGACGGAAGAAGATTTGCAGCGTCTTGTTGCCATTCGTCCTATCTTTACCAAATACGTAGCCGACATTGTAAAATCATTTTACGACCAAATCATGAAGGTTCCGTCTTTAATGGCCATTATCAACAATCATAGCTCGGTCGATAAACTGCGCCAGACCTTAGAACGTTATCTTCTCGATATGGTGTCCGGCGAAATCGGTCAGGATTACATCGTTCGACGTAAGATTATCGGCAATGTGCATAACCGGATTAATCTGTTTCCAGAGTGGTATATTGGTGCGTATACATTAATCCAGAATGAAGTGCTGGCTCTGCTGCTCAGGGAAATGGCTTCCCCTTCCGAGGCGCGTGAAGCGTTCACTTCGTTTCAACGCCTCTGCTCGTTTGACATGCAGATTGCGATTTCTACCTATATCGATTCTTATACATCGTCTATGATGCGTCTGAATGAAATCGAACGCATCCAGCACCGCCTTAACGAATCGTCCGAAATGCTCGTAGCTACAGCGGAAGAGACAAGCGCATCCATTGGTGAGAAAGAGGCGCATGTTATGCAGATGCTCGAGGGTACACGCGACATCCAGGAAAGCTCGCAGCAGATGGTAAACGATGTAGAAGAAGGTAAAACGGAAATTAGTTCGGCATTGCAAGAAATTGACCGTATCGTAGAAATCATGGACGAAACGCGTGATAAATCTAAAGAGCTTATTGAAAGCGCCAATAAAATCGGAGAGATTGTCCAGGTTATCCATGCTATTTCCAACAAAACGAATGTCCTGTCCTTAAACGCGAGCATCGAAGCGGCGCGCGCAGGAGAGCATGGACGCGGCTTTACTGTCGTGGCCAAGGAAGTGCGTAATCTTGCTATGCAAACCCAGGCGGCGCTTAATCATATTCATGAACAGATCTCTATGGTACAAAATAACGTGAACTCATTTGAGAATTCATTTGAACAAATTGCAAAACAAACAAACCGCTTCCGTGAGATTAATACTGCGATTATGAATATTATGAATAACTCTTCGGTACAGGTGCGTGCCAACAGCGAAAAAATTAAGAATGTGAGCAATTATATTTTAGACTTCCAGCAAACGTTCAATGAAATTTCCACCGCATCCGAACAAGTGGCCAAGATGGCTGAAGAATTAAGTCTTTTAAGCAATCAATTGAATGACAAATTCGACATCCAGAAGCAATAAACGCACAGATACAAAGAAATACGTGCATAGGTGGGACACGGAATGAGTATAGTCAAATTTTCTTTTGAAAACCGGGAATTCCCCTCTCTTGAGGAAATGACAGATGTATTACTGCACGAAGCGAATGAGCAAATCATTCGCATCGATATGGGCAATATGGCAAATACAAGCGACAATCGAAACTACGTAAAATGGCGTCTGCTTCATCTGCAGTATTACTTTGGTAATGTTACTCCTATGAAAGTCAAATCCACGTATAATTCTCTCTGGAGTCAGCTCTATCGCCTTGAGCACCAGGATGAATATCGTCACCCATACCTAAAAAAATTATTGGAAAAAGTTCAACATGCTAACTTATGATTTTCACGATTTAACCAGAGAGAACCTAAAAAAATATGTTGATCATGTTTTACATGATATCTGCAGTCATCTTTCCCTTACGGAAAATTGTCTGCTGCATTATTCTCTTCAGCTCAGCATATGGGAAATTCTTGTTAATATTATCGATCACAACCCGCAAGCAGCATCTACGCACCCTACGCATATCACCGTTCTGTGGACCGACAGCGAGATTATACTCCGCATTGTCAACAAAGGGGGATGTTTTGACTGGCATAAACATTTGGCGACCGGCTTGCCTTCGCCGGAACAGGTAAGAGGCCGGGGCTTATACATTATCAAAAGCATCAGCAAGCATTTTTCATTCGACGAACGCGGTGAAACGGCTATTATTATATTTGATCGCTAATGACAAAGGTCTGGAAACAAAGAACAAAAGGGGAAAAATCGAATGATTACTTATAGCGTACAAACGGATCAAATCTTGTTTACCTTCAAGGAAGACATTAATTTTGAAACCGTGCGGCAAATCGAAATAAAGGTACGGGAAATAAAAATTCCGGAGCAGCCGACAAAGCTGGTCATTGATCTTGAACAGGTACGATTCATCGACAGCACAGGCGTAGGATTCCTTATCAGCTGGATTCATCCACTGATTTCCCGCTATCAAATCCGGATTATCAATAGCTCTCTTCCTGTGAAAAACATCCTGCAAATCTGCAAGCTCGATACACTGGTGGAAATCGCATAACCGATACAAATAGGAGCGGAAAAGTGGCTTGCCTTTTTCCGCTCCTTCTCTTTCTTGCTTTCTTACTTGCCTCTACCCGCCCCATACCTCCCTATTCCGGGAGCGTAATCACAAGCAAGCATACATCATCTTTGTTTTCTTCGGTTACAAAAGCTTTTATCGCTGCCTCTTTCACTGTTGCCGTTTCCATATGGCGATTCTCCCAAAAGAAACGCTGCATCTCTTCTACCATATGAAACGCCGCATTTTCCTTTCTCTCTATCAAACCGTCAGTATAAAGAACAATGCGTGCTGCCGTTTCGTATGTAATTACTTCTTTCTCGACCGGTAAATGAGGCAGAAGTCCAATCGGCAAGCTTCCCTTCTCAAGCCGCCAGTTCTTCCCTTCCGCCGTACATACGATCCCGGGCGGATGACCAGCATTCACATACTCAATCGTTTTTCGATTCGTATCGACTACGACATAAATGCAAGTAAAATAATAAGAGGATATTTTACGCTGTTCCGCATACAGGTTATTCATATGTCGATTCAACTCTTTTACCACTTTCACCGGGTCTGTCAGTCTTGTAATCAACCCCTGCAGAAGTGAGCGAACGGACATGCCGATAAGCGAGGCGCTAATTCCGTGGCCAACTACGTCAAGCAGCAAAATGCCATACCGGTGGGAATCGATTTTATACCAGCAATATATATCTCCTGCTAATTTCTCAGACGGAATGTATATCGCTTCAATCTCAATGTTTGCTTCAAAAAGCGGCCGACTCAGCACGCTCTCCTGCACTAGTTTGGCCAAATCCAGCTCTGCCTGCAGTACCTGCTCCGCCTGCTTGCGGCGAGTAACATCGGACTGTAATCCCACGAAATAAAGCAAATCACCTGATTCATCAAAAACCGGACTAATGGTTAACTCGTTCCAGAAACTTGTCCCGTCTTTCCGGTAATTCAACACTTCTGATGTAATTGGTTTGCGCTCTCTTATTGCTCGACGGATATCTGCAATCGTCTCTTGATCCGTCTCTTCCCCCTGTAAGAAGCGGCAGTTGCGCCCCAGCACTTCATCAGCTATATATCCCGTTAGCACTTCAAATCCCTTGTTGACAAAAATCAGCGGATTATCAGGCAAGTTCGGATTCGAGATAGTTACGCCCGTTACTGTATTAGCAATGGCTGCGGCAAGGTGGTTATTCGTCTCCAGTGCATGAAGAAACTGCTCATTGGACTTTTTCCGCTCTGTAATATCGTGAAAATACACGCACAGCCCACCGGCAAACGGCACAGCATGCACTTTAAACCATTTATCGTATGTCAGCGAATATTCTTCAAATTCGACCGCTCTCTGCTCAGCCAGCGCTTTATAGTATTCGTTTTGAAAGGTGAGAGCCATCGCGTTAGGGAGTTCATTCCACAAACTTTTTCCCAGCAGATCTTTCCGGCGTTTTTTCAAAATCTTTTCAGCTTCCCGATTTACATAGATAAACCGCCACTGTTTATCCACAGCAAAAAACGCATCGGAAATGGTCTCGATCATCTGTGCGATCTGCCAGGCCGATTGCTCTTCATTCATGCTGCCTGCCCCCTCACCGGATTCGTTTCTATTTTCAGTGTAGCATACCACCAAAATATGAAATCCTTTGCTTCTACTCCATAAGCAATTCTCTTTTGTATGAATACAATGTAGCATCCGATACTCTGCGTATCGCCAAAACAGCAAGAAAGGATGAAAAAGATGAATACGCAAAAAAAAGAGCGACATGCCTTAAAACTGCTCGGTGTCTCGGGAATCGGGCTGCTGTTCGATTCGATGGACGTCGGTATCCTCGCCTTCGTTATTGCCGCGCTAAATGTGGAGTGGGGACTGACGCCGACGGAAATGGGCCTTATCGGTACGATTAACTTCATCGGAATGGCACTGGGCGCGGCGCTTGCCGGTCTATGGGCTGACCGTTACGGACGCAAGCAATTGTTCATCGTTACACTTCTTATTTATAGCATTGCCACCGGTTTGAACGCTTTTGCCACCACACTGCTCATCTTTATGGTGCTGCGCTTCATTGTCGGTTTCGGTCTGGGAGGAGAGCTTCCAGTCGTCACTACGTATGTTCTGGAATCTGCCCCGCAGCGTGATCGGGCAAAGTGGGTCGTCTGGCTGCAGAGCTTCTGGGCTGGCGGGGCACTTGTTGCCGCCGTTATCTCATACTTTATCATTCCGGAGTTTGGCTGGCGCGTCGGGTTGTTTATGGGCGCAATCCCTGCGCTGTATGCTCTTTATCTGCGCCGGGCACTGCCGGAGACACCCGCTTTTACCAGGCAATCTGAACAGAAGACGATCGGACAAAAGATTAAACTTTTGTGGTCCCCTTCTTACCGCCGCACAACATTTGTGCTGTGGACCCTCTGGTTTGCTTCCGTCTTCTCTTACTACGGAATGCTGCTGTGGATGCCGTCTATTATGGTTATGAAAGGGTTTACACTCATCAAAAGCTTTGAATACGTGCTGCTGATGACGTTAGTGCAGATTCCTGGATATTTCACCGCTGCCTACTTCGTCGGCAAATGGGGCAAAAAACCAACCCTTGTTGTATTCATGTCACTGTCTGCCATCTCTTCGCTGGCATTCGGACTATCACCTAATATATGGACATTACTATTTTCCGGCATTTGTCTCTCTTTCTTCAATCTGGGGGCCTGGGGCGCTACGTACGCATATACGGCAGAGCAATATCCGACCTTGTTCCGTGCCACCGGTACCGGATGGGCCGCAGGTTTCGGTCGAATTGCCGGTATCATTGCACCGTACTTGGTCGGGCTGCTCATCGGCATGAGTATTGGCTTCCCATATATTTTTTCCATGTTCTTTACGATGACGATGCTGGCCGTACTGGTCGTGCTTTTCCTCGGCAAAGAATCCGCGACCGAATAATCAATCAAAACTCCCATGGCTTTTCAGCTGCAACCCTGCTATGAAAATCATGGGAAGAGCGGCTGACTTTTGCGGTACGAAGGAAAAGAGAGAACAGAACGAGGAGAGGATTTTAGTGTAGAAAAAGGCGAAGACCTTTTTCTTCCCTGGATCTTTTTTTCCTCTATCTTCTCCCTCTTTCCTCACGATTTTCACAGAAAAAGACCGCTCTGGAAAATCCAGAGCGGTCTTTTGCCATGGTTTGTACTATTGTGCTGTATAACCGCCATCAACAACTATAGCCTGCCCCGTTACACTGCCTGCTTTATCGCTGGCAATAAACAGCGCATAGTCCGCAATATCCTTGACCGATAGCAACTTGCGCTGCGGTACGAGTGGATAGATGACCTCTTCAAGCACTTTCTCAAGCGGTACGTTGCGCGTCTTGGCCAAATCTGACAGTTGATTTCGTACAAGCGGCGTATCTACATAGCCGGGACAAATTGCATTAACCGTAATGCCATGCGTAGCGCCTTCCAACGCAGCCACTTTAGTTAAACCGATGACGCCATGCTTGGCGCTGTTATACGCTGCCTTGCCCGCGAAGCCGACCAGTCCGTTGATGGAAGCCATATTGATAATACGGCCGAATCCCTGCTGCTTCATAATCGGAAATACATGCTTGATTGCCATAAACGGAGCCACAAGCATTACTTTTACCAGCTGCTCAAACTTCTCCGTCGGAAACTCTTCAATTGGCGAAACGTACTGCAATCCCGCATTATTCACCAGCACATCTAGACGCCCAAATTTTTCCACCGTTTCATCCAGCGCGGCTTTCAATTGTGCTTCATCCGCCACGTTGCAGCCCATACCGATGGCAGCAAAGCCTTCTGCCGTTAACTCGGAGGCCGCAGCTACCGCTGCTTCGGCATTCAAATCACTAATCGCTACTTTTGCACCTTCCCGGGCAAACTCCTTAGCGAGTTCCAAACCAATGCCGCTCGCCGCTCCGGTCAAAAATACAACTTTATCCTGCACCAATTTCGTCATTGATTGCTATGTCTCCTTCTACTTTCCCTATGCTTTGCCGGCCAGCTTTGGAGAAATAATTAATTCCGGTTCTGTAGATTCTCTAATATCCTGTACCGTAAAGCCTGGCGCTACTTCTACCAGTTCGAGACCGTTCGGCGTTACATCGATGACCGCGCGATCCGTAATGATACGGTTTACTACACCTTTGCCCGTCAGCGGCAGCGTGCACTCGTTTAGAATTTTCGGCTGGCCGTGCTTATTCACATGCTCCATAATAACAATGATGCGCTTCGCACCGTGCACCAGGTCCATCGCGCCACCCATGCCTTTGACCATCTTACCCGGAATCATCCAGTTAGCCAGGTCGCCGTTTTTTGATACTTCCATGCCGCCGAGAATGGCTATGTCAATATGACCGCCGCGAATCATCGCAAACGATTCTGCACTGCTGAAAATGCTTGCACCCGGCAGCATTGTAATCGTTTCTTTTCCTGCGTTGATTAATTCTGGATCTACTTCCTCTTCTGTCGGGTACGGTCCGATACCGAGCAGACCATTCTCCGATTGTAGCACAACATGCTTATCCTTCGGAATGTAGTTGGCTACCAATGTCGGAATACCGATACCCAGATTCACGTAAAAACCGTCTTCGATCTCCTGGGCCGCTCGTTTTGCGATTTGCTCTCTTGATAATGCCATCTTATTCCCCTCCTTGTTATGCTTGTGCCTGTACCGTTCTGCGTTCGATTCGTTTCTCGTAGTTCGTGCATTGAATAATACGTTGTACATATATGCTCGGCGTATGGATATGGTCCGGATTCAACTCACCCGGCTCCACAAGTTCCTCCACTTCTGCAATCGTAATTTTTCCTGCCGCCGCCATCATTGGATTAAAGTTGCGGGCCGTTTTGTTGTACACCAGGTTCCCCATGGTGTCACCTTTCCAGGCTTTTACCAACGCGAAATCGGCGGTCAGTCCTGTTTCGAGCAAATATTCTTTGCCGTTGAACGTACGCACTTCGCGCCCTTCGGCAAGCGGTGTACCTACGCCGGCCGGCGTGTAAAATGCCGGAATGCCGGCACCACCTGCGCGGATGCGCTCTGCCAGTGTGCCCTGCGGTACCAATTCCACTTCCAGCTCACCGGATAAAAATTGACGTTCAAACTCTTTATTTTCACCTACGTAAGACGAAATCATTTTCTTAATCTGTTTATTTTGCAGCAGCAGGCCCAACCCCCAATCGTCTACCCCACAGTTATTGGAAATGATCGTCAAATCCTTTACTCCCTTGTCGCGCAATCCAAGAATCAGTTTCTCGGGAATGCCAACCAGACCGAACCCGCCCACCATAATAGTGGCTCCGTCTTGAATGCCGTTTAAAGCTTCATCAATGGATGTAAACACACTCACTTGACTCACTCCTTACTGGATTTATAAATAGGCTGCAGTATAGAATATTGCAACCGCTTGCAAACAAACAAAAATTCAAACGATACCGAACATGTAGTAAAGTGCGATAATAAAGAATACAGCGGTTGTTTTAATAAGCGTCATCGCAAAGATATCAATATACGACTGTTTATGTGTAAGTCCGGTTACCGCAAGCAGGGTAATGACTGCCCCATTATGCGGCAAGGTGTCCATCCCGCCGGACGCCATGGACGCCACTCGGTGCAGCACTTCCGGATTGATACCGAGCTTCTGCGCCTGCTCCATGTACGTCTCTCCCATGGCCGCCAGCGCAATACTCATCCCCCCTGACGCAGAACCTGTGATCCCAGCCAGCGTCGTCGTCGTCACCGCTTCGTTCACCAGCGGATTGGTAAAGGTATCAGACATCGCCTGGCTGACCGATTTGAAGCCCGGAAGCAGCGAAATGATACCGCCGAATCCGTACTCGGACGCCGTGTTCAGCGTAGCCAGCATCGCGCCGCCGATCGATACGTTAATACCTGCATTGAAATTTTCCTTGATGCGGTTGAACGAGAACAGCAGCACAGTCAGAATGCCCAATACAAGCGCGCCCTCTACCGCCCAGATCGCCGTTTCTTTTGTTACATCGACCGGATTGACCTTGGCAATATTAATGGCTTCAAAGTCGAACTGCTTCCCATAGAACTGCGGAATCAAATTTGTAAAGACTTTGTTGAATACCCCGACAACAATGAGAGGAAGAATGGCAATAAAGGCATTCGGCAGCTTTTCTTCTCCCAGCGGCTCCGGCTCGTTTTTGTGTCCGGTGCCGTATCCCTCGCCGGCAGCCTTTGCTTTTCTTCTTCTCCATTCTAAGTAAATCATACCAATAATGAAGACGAAAAGTCCACCGATAAAGCCAAGCCACGGAGCCGCCCACGTATCCGTTTTGAAAAATGTCGTCGGAATGATGTTCTGAATCTGCGGCGTTCCCGGAAACGCATCCATGGTAAACGTAAACGCTCCGAGCGCAATCGTTCCCGGAATCAACCGCTTCGGAATGTCAGCTGCTTTAAACAGCTCCGCCGCGAACGGATAAACTGCAAACGCTACCACAAACAGCGAAACTCCGCCGTATGTGAGTATAGCGCCGACCAGCACAATCGCCAGCATCGCACGGCTCGGACCGATAAGCTTGATCACCGCACCGGTAATCGACTTGGCAAAGCCGGACATCTCAATGACTTTACCGAAAATGGCACCCAAAAGAAATACCGGAAAATAACTTTTAATAAAGCCAACCATCTTATCCATAAATACACCTGAGAAAAACGGCAGCACATATCCCGGATCCGTCAATAGCACCGCAAACAGCGCAGCAATGGGAGCAAATAAAATGACGCTGAAGCCGCGGTACGCAACAAACATAAGGAAAAATAGTGCCAATAAAATGACGATAACTTCCATCTAACTTCCTCCTTTTTTCTAAAACAAGAGGTTAAAACGTTTTCATATTGTGCTTCGAGTTTTCTCTTTATTTTATTACCACTCCTCCACTCTCTGCCGCATTCCCCATCCACATTCTAAACAAAAGCAAAATCTATGCCAAAATAACCTCTTTTTTTGACGATTCATTTACACATCTGATAAAAACTGATGTTTCTTTGTTTCTATGGCCTGAAGAAAAAATAAATCAAGAGCTATCCTTTACAAAAACCCTTATTTTTTCCAAAATATTGGACTTTAATTCCAAAATATTGGACGAAGAGAATGATTCTCTTCGTCCAATATGTAACGCTTATTTATTCTGTAATTTGATATTTAAAAATTTTGGCGTATAAGCTGGACTTGCTAATGCCGAGACGCTCCGCCGCCCGCAATTTGTTGCCGTCACATTCCCGGATCGCCCGTCGAATCGCCGATGCTTCCGCTTGCTCTACCGCCTGTTTTAATGTACCTGCTCCATTATCGTTCTCCCTAACAGTCACTTCGCTTCCAATGACAGCAGGAAGGTCCTGTTTTGTAATCACAGGGCCGTTCTTGACGTACAATGTACGCTCCAGCACGTTCCGCAGTTCGCGAATATTTCCCGGCCACGAATAGGCAAGCAGCGCATCCACAGCTTCCCGTTCGATACCTTCAACCGGAATTCCCGTCTCTTTTTCAAGCTTCTCCAAAAAGTGTTCGATAAGAAGAGGAATATCGCTTTTTCGCTCACGCAACGACGGAATATCCAGCATAACCACATTCAACCGGTAGTACAAATCATGGCGGAACTTTCCCTGCTCGACCAATGACAGCAAATCCTTGTTTGTCGCTGCGATAATCCGTACATCTACCGACTCCGGCTTATCCGCTCCGATCGGCTCAATTTCCTTTTCCTGCAGGACACGCAGCAATTTAACCTGCATCATCAGCGGCATTTCGCTAATCTCATCAAGAAAGATGGTACCGCCGTTTGCAAGCGAAAACTTGCCTTTCTTCCCGGACTTCTTGGCTCCGGTAAACGCTCCTTCCTTGTAGCCAAACAGCTCCGATTCCAGGAGCGCATCAGGAATGGCCGCACAGTTTACTTTAATGAGCGGACCTGCCCCCCGGTAGCTCTCACGATGAATCGCGTGCGCGAACAACTCTTTCCCCGTCCCGCTCTCACCTTTCAGCAAAATGGTTGTATCGCTTTTTGCAACCCGTTGTCCCAGGCGCTTTACCTTCTCCAGCTCTTCACTTGACCCCAGGATCGTATCGAATGAATACTTAGCCTGCAGTCGCTTATCCAGCTCATCTTTATAATAATTCAGCTCTTTACGCAGGTTTTCCATCTTCGTGGAAAGAGCAAATAAATCATCCACCTGCTGAAACATAACGGTTCCGACGACAGCGGCTACTTTTCCCTGGTTAAATACCGGAATCCGACTTGCAATCATCTCCCGCCCGTTAATCTTTTGCATCTGGGCAATTTCCGGTTTTCCTGTTTGTCCGACAATGTGCATGCGCGTATTTTCAATCACTTCGGTTACATGCTTGCCGATGATTTCGCTCAGCTTCTTGCCTAGAAAATCCGCGTAAATCTCATTTGCCATTAAAATATATCCTTTCGGATCGACAATAAGTACGCCTTCATAAGCATGATCGATAATCGTCTGCAGCATGTCTTTTTCCTCTTTTACTTTCTGCGCTTTACCCGCCAAATCAACCAGCAGACGGTGAACCCATCCGTTTCGCCGGATAATCATGATGCATCCCCCCCCCTTATTCCGCTACATATCAATGCGGCTTTCTATAGCATAGACGCACCGCGCACATCCGCCTCTTCGATCCGCATTAGCTCTTCTAGCGTAAAGGATGTGCGACCGGTATCCATCAACCGTCTGGCCTGCCGCTGTCCGGCTGCTTCGATGAGTGATCGTGCCAGCCGGGCGTTGCCATTCTCTGCCCTGTTTTTTTCCGTAAAATAACCGCGAAGTTGATTCAAGGCCGAAAGAGACAACTGATACCCCATATCAGCAGCATATCTTTTGGCTACTTCCACAAGCTCTTCCGCCGAATAATCGGGAAAATGGAAATATTTTTTAAATCGAGAACGCAGGCCGGGATTCATATCGAGCAGTTCTTCCATCAGCCGCGGATACCCGGCCAGAATAACGGCAAGATTCTCTTGGTGCTTCGTCATCTCTTCAACAAGCGTATCGATTGCCTCCACACTATAATCATTCGGCCCTGAGGGAATGAGGGCGTGCGCTTCGTCAATGAACAGCACACCGCCAAGCGCTTCCGCAATTTTGCGCCTCGTCTTGGCCGCCGTCTGTCCGACATACTCTGCCACCAAATCCGCCCGTCCGACGGTGACCAGATGACCGCGCTTTAGCACGCCTGCTTCCTTCAATATGGCAGCATACAATTCTCCCATCGTTGTTTTTCCGGTTCCCGGATTGCCTGAGAATACGGCGTGTACCTCGACTGGCATAACCGGCAGTCCGCTCTCTTTTCTCTTTTGCTGAATAGATAAAAACGCAAACAGTGTAGAAATCTCATCTTTTATGGCTTTCAATCCAACCAGTTCATGCAAGCGCTCTACAGCAGGCTTTACCTGCACCTGAGGAAGGGCGAAGTCTTCCGCATACAAAATCGCGTACTCATCAGACGGCATCTCTTCCAGGCGTTCAAGTTTCCTTCCCTTTGCCGTAATCGCATCAAGAATGATATTTTTCACAGTTCGGGCATTGCCGAAGGTCATGTCCACCCGCTCCGCCTCGATACGCTCTCTCAGTGCGACAAGCGCGCTTTCCGTCAGCACAAACTCATTATTGCGCGCTACCAGTTGCCCGATTTCCACCAGTTCATCCATCGTGAAATCCGGCAGGATAAAATGTCCGTTCTCCGGAAATCGGCTTCTCAGACCCGGATTGGCCAGCAGGAAATTGCGCATCTCTTCCGGATAACCGGCCAGCACAACGGCAAACGTCCCCGCATACTCACCGCCGGTCATCGCCGCAACCAGCGTGTCGATCGCTACCTGACCGAAGTCATTTTCTGCGCTTCCTGCCCGCTTTAAACTATACGCTTCATCAATGAACAGTACACCGCCTACCGCACGCTGTACAGCTTCCATCACCTTCTGCTCCGTATGCCCCACGTAGGATCCCACCAGATGAGAGCGATCCACTTCAACAACAGAAGGTCTCTCGAGCAAGCCAAGCTCATGATAAATTTCAGCCAACAGGCGGGCGATTGTCGTTTTCCCGGTGCCCGGATTCCCCATTAAGACTGCATGCAGGCCTACACGATCGCGCATGGTAAACCCCTGTTCATTTCTTCGGGTTATATACAGAAGAAAATAGTATAAATCACGAATCCGTTTTTTTATTTCCTCCATGCCAATAAGCTCATCCAGCCTCTCCAGCGCGGAGGTCGCCTCCTGACTCTCCCGTCGATAGGGAGCAAACAAGCGGTTCCAGCGCTCGATATATTGATTAAGCGCCTCCACCGATTCATTTAGCTGCCGCAGTATCTCTTCCGGAGCATACAATCCGTTAATCGATCGGCTATAAGCAATCGCACGCTCATCCACCTCCTGCACGATCCCCGGCATTTCCCCCAGAAGCGAGGTGGCCTGCTCCCAGACATCATGCTGTGCCCCCAGATTTATTTGAGCCCTTCTTCCTTCTTCTACCAGGCGTTCAGCTCGGCCCCTTATCTCCCCGGTTATTTTCTGCATTTCCTGCTGCAGTTCAATCGTTTTCTGCTTCTTGTATTCGGCCGGATCTACCTGGCGAGGCAAAGAAAATGAAACATCGCCGAATAGGGAAGCGAGAGCAGACAGCACAGTAAGTCTGAGATATTTCCAGGCTGCTCGTTGCGTAGGATCAAGTTCTACAGCACGCGTGAGCCATTCCGCGGCCCGCTGTTCTTGACTTTCCCATGTCACAATACCAAGACAGGTATATAGCAGAGCCTCCCAGGGAGTAAGCCGTTCGGTTTCAATATGCTGCTTCCAATGAGCAAGCTGCGCATATAGTTCAGCAGCACGGGCTTCGCATCTTCGCGGATGCTTCTCCACCTCTTCGGATAACCTGTGAATGGCTTCCGTCCATTCATCAAATTGCAGCGTTCGATTCATGAGGCACCTCTTTCTTTATTCTAACGAAGGATTGTAAAATTCAAAGCCGTATTCCCCTAAGTATTTATTATAAGAAAGTGTTCCTCCATCGAAATACCAGGCGTCGCTTCCGCGAATCCAAAAACAGATTCCTTCCACTTCAAATAACACGTCATCCGTACCGATTTCATCCTGTGAACTTTTTTCTACAGCATAAAAAAGGCCGCCTGTACCAGGACCACCCGTCCGCACATAGAATCGGTAGCATTCTCCTTCCCGGAAATCGGCATATTTCTTATAAGCCTGCACTGCTTCAGGCATAATGGTAAAATTCACAGTCGCACCTCCAGCATCCTGCAATGGTGATAAATGTAGAAAAAACCGTCCCCAATGCATGGAACGGTTTTCTATATAAATCAATATAACGGCCATAAGAAGTGCTGTAAGCCAGGTTTTGTCCTTCCCGTACTCTTCGCGGCAGCCAGCCTGGTACACGGAAGTGACAGTCATCTATCTACGAGAGCATCCTCTCGTCTATCCTCCAGTTCAATTCCCTTCAGATAGTGCCCCTACCAAAATTTGGGTTGCTCGCTTGCGGGGTTTACCTCGTTCCACCTCTGCCGTTTCCGACAGAGCTTCGTCACTGTGGCACTTTCAGGCTATTCTCGACATATCCCAAAGGGACTTAGCCGATTTCACCGCCGTCAGCCGTTGAAACGACTGCCCTACCTTGCGGCAGGCACAAACACTCCGGGCATCGCAGCCCGGGCGAGCCTGGACTTTCCTCTATTCATATAACATGAACAGCGACTGTCCACACTTCTTATGTTATAAAATTATACACATAGTTATGCGTTCATAATCAATTATGATGGTGCGGACGAAGGGACTTGAACCCCCACGGTATTGCTACCACTAGAACCTGAATCTAGCGCGTCTGCCGATTCCGCCACGTCCGCACAATTTAATTTTGCACCCTTATCTTTGGGCCCCATAAAAATATTTGGAATAAGCTGCAGAGCATCTGCTTCACTTTTATGGAAATAGG
>NZ_BJXX01000128.1 GCF_007991215.1 Aneurinibacillus danicus | reverse complement strand
CGCTGGCTTCCCAGGAGAGATTCGAACTCCCTGCCAACGGCTTAGAAGTTTGATTTGATATGTCTGTCTTCGTTATGCTAACGCCTTATCAAACGGTGAATATACGATAAAGCCGAAGGTTGAACGCATTGATGTCTAACGAATATTATCTTATCACAAATCGCAAACTAATGTAAAGTACATTTTTAAAAACAAATATATCCATAAGAAAAACTCGCGGGCGGTGCCGCTTACGAATGGAATTGCCGCCAAGCATCGCCTTTAACTCCGCCACTTCCGCAGCGACGTCTTCTTCCGATGGCTTGCGGGCGTCTTTAATTCCATTAAGAAGACACCAATAAGAAACAGAACAATAGCACAAAAATAATAAAAGCCTTAAATAAAGGCAATAACCCAACACCTGTCCATCCCCATTTACATAGTATGAAATGTAATTTAATCCATTGTACATGGGAGGGAATTGTATGGGTTTTTTTGGTGGGGAACGAGAAATTGGCGTTATCCTTGTTCTCTTTATCCTCTTGGTCATTATTGCGTGTGCATGTGACTAATAGGTAGGAAAGGATTCCCCTGTTCGTTATGTAGTAGCAGGGGAATCACCCCGATATCATTTCCAGAAAACTCAAATACCCAGATCACTTTTGAGCGATTAAAAGTGATCCTTTACATACACCAGGTTATCGGAACCTGTACACATAAAAGCCTGACACTCCCCTATTTTTTATATAGGGTAATATGTCAGGCTCTTTAATTTACTTTAATTTACTTAAATTTTAGTAAACCTCATAAGGAACAATCGACTTATTGTAGTAAGGTACCTGGTTTCACTAAAATTTTAACATGATTTTTTTCCTTAACTAAAGACTCAAAACCTTCTTCTACAATGTCTTTTAAGTCGATTTTCTTTGTAATCAATTCTTCTGCTTTAATACTCCCATTTGCAATAAGTTGAATAACAGATGGGAAGATATCTCGATAAGCGATGACCCCTTTAATATCCCTTTCTTTTAACACAAGGTTATTCGGAAGTATTGTCGCTGTTTTTTCCCAAATGCTAACAATAATAATCTGACCATCTGCTTTTGTACTTTCGATTGCTTGATTCAGTACAGCATCTATTCCAGCAACTTCAAAACTTACATCTACCCCACCGCTTGTTAATTGTTTGATTTCCTGTACAACATCGACCTGGCGTGGATCTAAAACAACGTCAGCGCCTACCTTCTTGGCGAATTCTTTTCTTTCCTCGGAAACTTCAACAGCGATTATTTGCCTCGCACCGGCAGCCTTCGCAGCTTGAATGGTTAAAAGTCCAATTGGTCCCGCTCCAAAGACCGCTACAACATCTCCAACTTTTACTTTACTCTGTCTTACAGCATGAACCGCAACTGCTGTCGGCTCTACAAGAGCCCCTTGCTCGAAACTCATATTATCAGGCAATTTATGTACCATATTTTCCTTTACTACTGTGTATTCTGAAAATCCACCGCCACCACCAGCTAATCCATGAAATCCGAGAGATTCACATAAATTATATTTACCTGTTCTACACTCCGGACATTTTCCGCAAGAAAGAATTGGTTCAACGGCAACACGATCCCCAACTTTCACGGTCGATACTCCATCCCCGATTTCAACAACTTCTCCTGCGAATTCATGTCCAAGAATCACAGGAGCTTTTTCATTGGTGAGAGGATGAGCCTCTTCTCCAGGAATAAAAATAGGACCTGCTAAATATTCGTGTAAATCAGTACCACAAATCCCGCACCATTCCACTTTAATTTTTACTGTACCTGATGTGACTTTTGGTTCTTCAATGGTACGCACCTGAACATCTTTAACCCCATACCATATAGCTGCCCTCATCATTTTCCACCCCATCTAATAATTTCTAAAAATAACCCAAATAAATTATATCATTTATCTATAAGTTTTTAGTACGTGTATTCATTTAGTTA
>NZ_BJXX01000127.1 GCF_007991215.1 Aneurinibacillus danicus | reverse complement strand
ATTTATTAATCATTTGGAAATTTTCTCGCTTCTGGCTAATGTGGCGGATGCGAAGTCTCTCGTTATTCATCCGGCAAGTACGACACACTCGCAGCTTTCAGAAGCGGAGTTAAAAGACGCCGGTGTTACTCCTGATTTAATCCGGCTGTCTATCGGAATCGAAGATCCGGACGACTTAATTGACGATCTTGCACAGGCGCTGGAAAAAGCAGCGGTACAAAACAGCGGTATAAAATAAAGAGAAAAGGAAGATTTGAACAGGCAACTACTGTTAAAAACTAAGTTTGTTCACCTACAAAAAATTTGAAAAAGAAAAAAGATCGCTTTTAACTAATTAAGGCGATCTTTTTTTGTTATGTATGGAATAAAGACGAAATTAGCAGGTGAAATTGGATTGAATGAAGGAGTAAGCTTAACCAAAACTTTTGGTTTTCCCTCATCATTAAAGGTAAAGAAAAGTCCCGCATCTTTACGTTTTTCGTATGATGCGGGACTTTCTATAAATTAACACGAATATTAGGCTGATTCAGAGGTAGCTTCCGGTTTAGGCACCCCGCCTTTACGGGTAACACTGTGGCGGCCATCGATACTAACAGGTACATCACCGGTTACTGTGACCCGGCGTACTATACGGTGTTGATTCCCGTAGTCATTAATCGCATAGTGCTGTGTTGCACGATTATCCCAAATCGCGATGTCGCCAGCGGCCCAACGCCAGCGTACAGTATTCTCCAATCTAGTGATATAATCTTGTAAAACTGAGATAATATGAGCGGAATCGGACGATGGTACACCCAGAATTTTCTTGACGAAATGCCCGAGTATCAATGTGCGCTCGCCCGTTTCCGGGTGTACCTGGACTACCGGATGTTCCGTTTCATATACAGTGGAAGTAAACACTTCACGGTAATGCTGCACGGCTTCCGGGGAAGCTTTTATATGCCGGCCTGCATAGTCATACTCATTCGTGTGCAGTGCCCAGAGTTTATCAGCGAGATCGCGTAAAGCAGGAGGCAGGTCTTGATATGCGGCTGCGGTATTTGCCCATACTGTATCGCCGCCAGCAGGCGGAACAACAACTGCGCGGAGAATGGATGCTTTTGGATATGCATCCACAAAAGTTACATCAGTATGCCAGGAGTTGGCTCGTCCTCCTCCATGAGTGGAGTCAAGTTCATGTATATAGCTTGTTTTTTCTCTCGTTGGTACTGTTGGATGTGCAACCGGGTTACCTAACAACTGTGCCAGCGCTTCCTGGCTCGCGTCATCAATATGGTGCTGCCCACGGAAGAAAATTACTTTATATTTCAGTAATGCCTGTCGGATTATGTTCACTGTTTGAGCATCAAGATCCGGAGAAAGATGAATTCCTCGTATCTCGGCACCGATCCGGCCCGCTACGGGTTGTATTTCCACATTTGTATTGGTGATAATGTTTTTATCAACTACGCTCATAATAGTACCTCCCTCTATTGATTGTCCCGTTTTTTGGGGATTTAATGCTGCCCACGCAGTAGATTCTTACAAAAATCGGCCTTTTACTTTCAAGAAATACACTTGTTCCTCGTTTACATCAGCCTCCTTTATAATTGAAAGATTTTGCGGATAAACAAGAGGAGGCCAGCACAACCGCTTGCACGGTGTTCTGGCCTCCAGATGACTGGTCGGCAATCGCCTTTTGTCATGTAATTAAACAATGTAAATTTATCGGGTTACAAAGATATTATACTTAGTATAATTTGTTGTCAAGAGAACTATCAGAATAATTTTTAATATAACGCTCAAATTCAGAGTAAAAAACATCTTGACAGTGTATATTCAGTTCGATATTATTTATTCAAATTAACCTTATAGGAATTATTATCATAGTAGTTTGGTGCATGCCGGTGACTATAGTACTTTGGTTGATGAGCCCATACGGTATAAAGGTATCTGGCTAAATGACCGACTAGTCGACTAGAGGTCGTATTCTTCTACATTTGGAGAATACGGCCTTTTAATTTTTATCAAAAAGAGGTGATTATACATGAGCAAAGTACAAAAAAATTCAATAGTGATAAAAGATCTTTTTAAAAGCTATGATGGAAAGGCAAATGAAAATGTCATTCAAGAAATTAATCTTGAGATTCCACGTGGTGAATTCTTCATATTGCTTGGACCGAGCGGCTGCGGTAAATCTACATTATTAAACATTATAGCGGGATTTATTAGTAAGTCAGGCGGCGATTTCTTTATACAAAATAAAGAAGTAAGAGGTCCTGGAAAAGAAAGAGCGATGGTGTTTCAACAGCCTGATGCAGCGTTATTTCCCTGGTTAAATGTAAGGGAAAATGTAGAATTTGGTTTGAAAATGCAAAAGGTTAGTAAAGTCGAGCGAAACTCGATATCGGATAAATACTTACGCTTAGTTGG
This sequence comes from Aneurinibacillus danicus, assembly GCF_007991215.1. Lineage (GTDB taxonomy): Bacteria > Bacillota > Bacilli > Aneurinibacillales > Aneurinibacillaceae > Aneurinibacillus > Aneurinibacillus danicus. Next base: position 40,882 of record NZ_BJXX01000127.1, on the reverse strand, counting down.
GTTAAGCGATCATGAAAAGAAATTACCGGAAGAGCTTTCCGGTGGTATGAAACAGCGGGTTCAACTGGCGAGGGTTTTGGCAAATGACCCGGAAATCTTATTGATGGATGAACCTTTTGGAGCTTTAGACGCGCAAACAAGACGGACCATTCAACAGGAACTGATTAGGATTTGGACGCATACAAAGAAAACCATTATTTTTGTTACCCATGATATTCAAGAAGCTATACTTTTAGGACAAAGAATAGGGATTATGTCGAAAGGCCCCGGTTCTTTTATTGAGGCAATCTATGACATTACGTTGCCTTATCCCCGTGATATCACAGCGCCAAGCTTCAATGACATTTATAGAAAGGTACAATCACATTTTGAAGGTAATGGAATGGCAGAGAATGTAGTTAATTTCTAGGTTTTGAATAAAATTACGGAAATCCGGAAGGAGGAGGAGAAGCTTGCGTAAATTCGTAAAGAAGCAGAGCAGAGTGAACCTTGAAGCTGTAAAGTTCGGCTTGTTGAGCTGGTTCTTAGTACTAATCATCTGGCAAATCATCTCTTTGTTTTCAAAACCAGAATTTTTTCCTGGACCCTGGCAAACCCTTCAAGGAGCCATTGAATTAATAAGGGATGGAACTTTGCAGCAGTATACTTTGATTAGTTATGGACGTATTCTCACAGGTTGGACCCTTGGCAGTTTGATTGGGATTCCAATAGGTTTATTGATGGGGAAAGTTCGACGTGTTCGCTTGTTGCTAGAACCATTTGTTAATTTCTTCAGATTTATTCCTGCGCTTGTATTTGTCACTTTGTTCATCCTGTGGTTGGGGATAGGGGAGCAATCTAAAATTGCTCTTATCACGTATACAACTCTCTTTGTAGTAACACTGAATACAATGGCGGGCGTGCTTGCAATTGATGAAAATAAATTTCGGGCTTCCAGGTCCATGGGGGCAACAGAGGGACAAATAATATGGCATGTGATTATCCCGGCGACGGTGCCTTATATATTTAATGGTATACGATTAGCTATGGGAAATTCCTTTATGGCGATTGTTGGTGCGGAAATGTTAGCAGCGAAAGAAGGAATTGGATACTTGATTTGGACCTCCAGGCTTTATCTTAAAACGGATTGGATTTTTGTTGGATTGATAACCCTTGGGTTAATGGGCTTTTTTATGGATAAAGTGTTAACAAATGCAGGGAGTCTCCTGTTAAAAAAATACGGCGTGAAAAAAGCGGATAGTACACAAAGAAGCATGCTCCAACAAGCTCAATAGAAAGGAATAAGAGGATGAGATCAAAAGTATATTCTTTTAAAATAGCAATTTTTTTATGGTCAATACTATTGCTTGCCATTGTTCTAAGTGGATGCAGCCAATTAACATCAGATAAGGAGGCGGCATCAGATAAAGAATCGTCATCAGGTGAAAGGCAAAAGGTATCCATCGCTTTAGATTCCGGGGTGTTTTCGCTCCCCTTTCGTTTAGCAGGGGATAAAGGCCTATTTAAAAAATACGGTGTTGATGCGGAATTCGCTACCTATTCTTTTGGGATTGATACATTAAATACTGTTATTACAAATCAGGCCGATATTGGAATTGCTATGGATTATGCAGCTTTGACTCGAGTAGGGAAGGGGGATTTGAAAATTGTTTCACGTTTTGCTATCCCCAATTCAAATCGACGACAACTTCTCGTTAAAGGAAACATCAATAAACCTGAAGATTTGAAGGGAAAACGTGTAGGAGTACAGAGTGGTACAGTGGTTGAATATATATGGGCGAGATATCTTGAAAAATATAATATAAAGAAAACGGATATAACGATTGAACCGCTGACTTCTACAGCGGAAATATACACCGCATTTGAAAAAGGTGAAATTGACGGGGCATGGTTTGACGGACCTTTTCTTGATAAGGCCAAAAATGTGGCAGGAGCTAAATTTTTAGCTGATCTTAACAATATTGACTTCATTATGAGAGGCTATGTAGTAGCAAGCGGGGATTTTGTGCAAAAAAATCCAGAGACCATCAGCAAAATCTTAAAGGCTTTAAACGAAGCGAATCCATATATTAAAGAACATCCTGATGAAGCAGCTGATTTAGCATTTAAAGAGTTAAAGTTACCTGCGGATAAGGTGCAGGAAGAGGTGAAAAGAGATTGGGTATTTGATATTACATTTAACCAGGATGATATAAAGCATTTGCAGGATATCCTGGAATGGACCCAGAAAAATGGATTGATAAAGGAAAAGTTTAATATCAATGATAAGATTGCAGTCGCCCCCTTAGAGCAAGCACTTCCGGATAAAACAAATTAGTTTGTGAACTACCCGCCACCTACGCTTCGCTTAGAGGTGGGGGCTTCTAAGTAACCGTTTAAGTTGCTCGTTTTCTTTCATAACTTCTTCGGCATCAAGGACCGGAACCATAGAGAAATCAATTTCTCCATGTTTTCCGCTCTCGAACTCTCGCTTCCAGCGCCCCACCATGTTAGCAGATAACTCATAACGGCGGGCAACGGCTGCTAAATTACCGGTCTCTTTCGCTTCTTTCACCACTTGTTTTTTGAAATCAATCGAATACTTTCTTCTTGTCATTGATGTCTTCCCCCTCTGTCACTATAAGTGTAATCAAAATACACCCTTAGTGTCCAACTTCTCTAGGGGGCTAAAGAGATAGAACAAGATCGAGTTTTATTCGTAAGAGAATTGCGATAGTTGCATATGGCCGTCTGATTGTATCAAACAAGGGACTGCTGCACATCTCATCGTCGCATGTTAGATTGGAATACTATATAGACATTCATGTCGCTAACACAGCACCAGCAGATGATAAAATAAAGTTATTTCAGAATAGGCTTTTGTCTATGTCATAAGCCTATATATAAACATAATCTATGATGAAGTGCTAACACTTAAAATATAAAGGAGGTATACTCGATGTACGGGTATTATGATCCAAATTATGTGCAACACTATGATTATTTCGTTTACCCTGACTTCGATAGACAACCACAACTATTGGGAAGAGTTAATCAACTTGAAAGGCGTGTAAATCAACTAACCGCGCAAGTAAATCAGCTGCAAAATACGGTGGAACGCCATACAAGAAGGCTAAATCGGTTAAATCAACGTCTGCGTGTAGTTGAGAATAGGCTTCAAATACCTTTTACTCCTTATGAAGGTGGATTTTAGTTAATCAGAAAACGACCATGGTATTTTAGCCGTAACCCCGACATGAAAATTGAGGGAAGGCCAGCTGACTTTTTCGGTACGAAGGAAAAGAGAGAAGAGAAAGATAATGATTTCAATGTGGAAAAAGGCGACGGCCTTTTTCCTCCCTTGGATCTTTTTTCCTCTTCTCCTCTTTCTTTTCTCATGATTTTCACAGAAAAACGTTCATGCAGGGTGCTTACATCGTTGATGTACAAAGCATACAACTTGATGCTTAACGTCCGATAAGGCACGTTATATAAATAGAAGAAAAGTGAAAAAGGACAGAATGCAATGTCTGCAAATAAATGGACAATTGTACGGAAAATTTCTCGTAAGTTAGGTCCTGTATAGGTTGTTACCCGTGATAAGAATGGAAGAAAACAGAAGGGATATTTTAAGTTTTCTACTAGAAAAAATAAAGGGTTGCTCCGAGATCTGACCAACTAATTGTTACTGACATCGTATCCGAGTGCAACTTGGCGTTGTCTGTTGACCGATGGGAAATGTCGCAACGGGAAATTCGGTTTTCCCGTTGCTGGCTACTTGATAGGTGACCTTCTTCTAAATGAGCGTTTTGGGGGGTAAAAAACAATAGGTCGGCTCCCGTTCCCACATAAGTTTGTTCAATTGACTATCCATTCCTTCACCCCATTATTCAAATATTCATTTGACTGTTTTTATTATAAGGTATACAATAACATTCAAACAATTATTTTATTGTTAATATGAGGTGAAAAATGGAGAAACTAAAAAAAATAGATAGCTGTGAGATTTATTGTTTTGACGAAGAGAAGGTGAATCGTGTAAAGCAAAGCATCGAGGAACACGATACGTTAACTATTGTCAAAGTGTTTAAGGCATTGGCTGACGATACAAGGCTAAAAGTCGCATATGCGTTATGTGAAGAAGAGGAGCTATGTGTTTGTGATATTGCTAACATTATCGGCTCTTCTACAGCCACGGCATCCCATCATCTCCGTTTGCTTCGGAATATGGGACTGGCGAAGTACCGGAAAGAAGGGAAGTTAGTGTTTTATTCGCTACATGATGAACATCTTAAACAATTAATTACGCTTGCTTTTGCTCAACGAAAAGAGGTTGCCAGGCAATGAAAACAAGTGAAAATACACAACAGCTTGAGAAAAAAAGCGTCTATCGCGTGCAGGGATTTACCTGTACGAACTGCGCTGCTCAATTTGAACAAAATGTAAAAGCGTTGCCTGGTGTTAAAGATGCAAAAGTGAATTTTGGCGCATCTAAAATTTCTGTTGAAGGCGAGGCAACGATCGAAGAGTTAGAAAAAGCCGGTGCGTTCGAAAATCTACGGCTGTTCCCCGAAAAGCAACGGATCGTTGTTGAAAAAGAGTCTTTTTGGAAAAAAACGACGAATATCCGTACAGTGATTTCCGCTGTGTTATTATTGGTCGCTTGGCTTATTCGTGATCAGTATGGCGAAGAGCACTGGCTCCCCGTTTCGTTATATGCTGCTTCTATTCTCATTGGAGGATTTTCTCTTTTCCTAAAGGGATTTAAAAATCTCGCCGTGCTACGTTTTGATATGAATACTCTTATGACTGTCGCTATTATTGGCGCAGCCACCATCGGTGAGTGGGGAGAAGGAGCGACCGTTGTGTTCCTCTTTGCTATCAGTGAAGCGCTGGAGAGATACTCTATGGAAAAGGCACGTCAATCGATTAGCTCACTGATGGACATCGCGCCCAAAGAAGCGACAGTACGAAAAAACGGGCAAGACATACAAATTCCGGTTGAGGACATTCAAATCGGGGATATTATGATTGTAAAACCCGGACAAAAGCTGGCTATGGACGGCGAAATTGTTAAAGGTACATCTTCCATCAATCAGGCTGCGATTACTGGAGAATCCATTCCTGTGACAAAATCGGTGGGAGATGAAGTGTTTGCCGGAACACTGAATGAAGAAGGACTACTGGAAGTTAAAGTAACAAAAACAGTCGAAGATACTACGATCGCAAAAATTATCCACCTTGTAGAAGAAGCACAGGCTGAACGAGCACCTTCACAAGCGTTTGTAGACCGATTTGCCAAATACTATACACCGATGATTATGTTATTAGCACTGGGTGTTGCTGTTATTCCACCTCTCTTCTTTGGAGGAGATTGGAACGCATGGGTATACGAAGGATTGGCGATTCTGGTTGTTGGTTGTCCGTGTGCGTTAGTTGTCTCCACGCCAGTTGCCATTGTTACGGCAATCGGGAATGCAGCCCGTAACGGTGTGCTCATCAAAGGTGGTATCCATCTGGAGGAAGCAGGTTCTTTATCTGCTATCGCTTTTGACAAGACAGGCACACTGACTCGTGGGGTTCCTGTGGTAACCGATTTAATTCCTCTGCAAAGCCACTCAGCCGACGAATGCTTATCTATTGCAGCAACATTAGAAAAGGGCTCCCAGCATCCTTTAGCCTCTGCTATCGTACGGAAAGCAGAAGAGGAAGAGCTTTCTTTGCCTGACGTAGAAGATTTCTCCTCGATTACTGGTAAAGGGGTAAAAGCAACCGTAAACAGCAGCGAATATTACATCGGGAGTCCTCGCTTATTTGAGGAGCTCTTGTCCATTGGCAGAATGAAGGGTATTCAATCACAAATTGAGAAACTTCAGCATGAAGGTAAAACCGTGATGATTCTTGGTACAAGTGAACAAGCACTGGCTCTGATTGCTGTAGCTGATGAAGTTCGTGAAACCAGCAAAGATGTCATTCAAAAACTTCATGCAATAGGCATTAAAAAAACCATCATGTTGACAGGTGACAATAAAGCTACGGCTCATGCCATTGGAGAAAAAGTAGGCATCACTGATATAAAAGGTGAACTGCTACCTCAAGACAAGCTGGAAGCTATTAAGCAACTCAAGAAGTCCGGCCAACGTGTAGGAATGGTAGGAGATGGAGTGAATGATGCACCAGCGCTCGCTACTGCAACTGTGGGGATCGCCATGGGTGGTGCCGGTACAGACACTGCTCTAGAAACGGCTGATATTGCATTAATGGCTGATGATTTAGAAAAGCTTCCGTTCACGATTAAGCTGAGTAGAAAAGCACTACAAATCATTAAGCAAAACATTACATTTTCTTTAGCAATCAAGCTTATCGCTTTATTGCTTGTCGTTCCTGGCTGGTTAACGCTCTGGATTGCAATCTTTGCTGATATGGGAGCTACATTAATTGTAACCTTAAATGGATTGCGCTTACTAAGAGTTAGGGATTAACCCTGGCTCTTTTTACTTGTAGATGACAGACCTGATCTCCTGTTGATCATACATCCTGCTAAATAAACAGAATATTCTTAGTATAAAAATACTCCGCATATAAAATTCATCAAAAATAAAAGCCCGGATTACAAAAAACATCTTACCACCTCACTACCACATATGCTATCCCCTTTACATATTTATTTCGGTTTCAGCCTGGTAACCAGGTTATAACATAAGGTTACAAATATTTTTAACGCGTCATCGTATAAAAGAAGCCCATCTTAATTATTAGTAATCTTAATAGCTATAATAATTTATATGTATTTTACTAATGCTGTGACTTCCGGTAAAGTTGAAGTAGACACCTTTTCGAGGAAGTGTCTAAGCGGGGAAAGACAAATGAAAAAACGTTCCTTTCATTAAAATTTTCGAATGATTTATACTATTAAAACCCACTTTATTAATAAGAATAATAGAGATACAACAAAAAACATTTTTTCTCCGAATAGTGAACGGCAAAAATTGTTGAAACCACTCCTTATTAATAAAAAGAAGTACGATAAGTTTATATTCCTTTGTGAGGTGGATATCGTTGCAACTTCAGGTAATGAACAGTCCGTTTAATCAGGAGCAGGTAGAACTTCTTAACCGCCTTCTACCGACCTTGACAGAATCACAAAAAATCTGGCTGAGCGGTTATCTGGCCGCGTCCCAGTCTGCTTCCGTTCCGGGAACAACAGAAGCGCCGGCAGCAGAACTTCCTGTGGGGAACACCGGGCAGACAATTTCAAAAGAAGTGACCATTCTTTACGGATCACAGACAGGCAACGCGCAGGGGCTTGCGGAGAATGCTGGCAAAATACTTGAGGGGCGCGGCTTTCAAGTAACTGTCTCCTCCATGAGCGATTTTAAACCGAACAATTTGAAGAAAGTCCAAAACCTGCTTATTGTCGTGAGCACACATGGGGAAGGTAATCCGCCGGATAACGCGCTGTCTTTCTATGAGTTTCTTCATAGCCGACGGGCGCCAAAGCTTGATGATCTCCGTTTTTCTGTTTTGTCGCTTGGAGATAGCTCGTATGAGTTTTTCTGTCAGACGGGAAAAGAATTCGATCAGCGGCTGGAAGAACTCGGCGGCACACGGCTTTATCCGCGCGTTGACTGCGACCTTGACTATGATGAGCCGGCGGCAGAATGGCTTGAAGGAGTCTTTGGCGGCTTAAATGAAGCGCGGGGTGAGAGTGCTGCTCCTGCTCTGGCAACAGTACCTCAAGCAGGTAAACCGGCATATTCCAGAACAAATCCGTTTAAAGCGGAAGTGCTTGAAAATATAAACTTGAACGGCCGCGGCTCGAATAAAGAAACGCGACACCTCGAGTTATCGCTTGAAGGGTCTGGCCTCACATTTGAACCGGGTGACAGCCTCGGTATCTATCCGGAAAACGATCCGGCTCTGGTAGATATGCTTCTTGAAGAATTGAAATGGGATCCGGAAGAAAATGTGACGGTCAATAAACAGGGAGACGTTCGTCCGCTTAGAGAAGCGCTTATCTCTCACTTTGAAATTACCGTTTTAACCAAACCGCTTCTTGAGCAGGCGGCGCAGCTTTCAAACAATGAAGATTTACGGGAACTTTTATCGCCGGGCAATGAAGAAAAAGTAAAAGCGTATCTTGAAGGGCGCGATTTGCTTGATCTGGTCCGTGATTTTGGTCCGTGGGATGTATCGGCGCAAGAGTTTATCTCTATTCTCCGTAAAATACCGGCCCGTCTTTATTCGATTGCCAGTAGCTTATCCGCGAATCCGGATGAAGTGCATTTGACAATCGGTGCCGTCCGGTACGATGCACACGGACGCGAACGAAAAGGCGTTTGCTCCATTTTATGCGCGGAACGTCTGCAGCCTGGAGATACGCTGCCAGTTTATATTCAGCATAATCCAAACTTTAAGCTGCCAAAAAACCCGGATACGCCGATCATCATGGTTGGACCGGGGACAGGCGTTGCTCCGTTCCGCTCCTTTATGCAGGAGCGCGAAGAAACAGGGGCGAAAGGAAAATCATGGCTGTTTTTCGGCGACCAGCATTTCGTAACGGATTTCCTTTACCAGACCGAATGGCAAAAGTGGCTGAAAGACGGCGTGCTGACGAAAATGGATGTCGCGTTTTCGCGTGACACGGATGAAAAAGTGTATGTGCAGCACCGGATGCTTGAACACAGCAAAGAATTGTTTGAGTGGCTTCAAGAAGGAGCAACCGTTTATATTTGCGGAGATGAGAAAAACATGGCACATGACGTCCATAACACTCTTATTGAGATTATAGAAAAAGAAGGCGGCATGAGCCGTGAAAAAGCGGAAGACTATCTTGCCGACATGCAACAGCAAAAACGTTATCAGCGTGATGTATACTGATTTTGGATTGAAGGGAGTTTTTTCAACATGGTAAACCGAATTTTAAAAGCGCCGGACGGCCCGCCAAGCGATGTTGAGCGTATAAAAGAAGAAAGCAACTATTTACGCGGCACGCTGAAGGAAGTGATGCAGGATCGGCTCAGCGCCGGAATTCCTGAAGATGACAACCGTCTGATGAAATTTCACGGCAGCTACTTGCAGGATGACCGGGATCTCCGCAATGAGCGCCAAAAACAAAAACTTGAACCTGCGTATCAGTTCATGCTGCGCGTCCGCTTGCCGGGCGGTGTTGCGACACCGGAGCAATGGCTTGTCATGGACGAGCTTGCCCAAAAAAACGGCAACGGCACATTAAAACTGACAACACGCCAGACGTTTCAAATGCATGGTATTTTAAAATGGAATATGAAAAATACGATTCAGGAAATTCATGCGTCCCTTTTGGATACGATAGCCGCGTGCGGTGATGTGAACCGGAACGTCATGTGCAACCCGAATCCCTATCAATCTGAGATCCATTTAGAAGTATATGAATGGGCGAAACAATTGAGCAATTATTTATTGCCACGTACCAGAGCGTACCATGAAATTTGGCTGGATGAAGAAAAAGTGGAAGGCACGCCGGAAGTGGAAGAAATCGAACCAATATACGGACCGCTTTATTTGCCGCGGAAGTTCAAGATCGGTATCGCTGTTCCGCCATCGAATGACATTGATGTCTATTCACAGGACCTTGGTTTCATTGCGATTGTGGAAGATGGCAAGCTTGTCGGTTTTAACGTGGCGATCGGCGGCGGCATGGGCATGACGCATGGCGACAAAGCGACATATCCTCAGCTCGCCAAAGTAATCGGCTTCTGTACGCCGGACCGAATTCAAGATATAGCGGAAAAAGTCATTACGATTCAGCGCGATTACGGAAACCGTTCCGTCCGCAAAAATGCCCGGTTCAAGTACACAGTTGACCGACTCGGGCTGGAAACGGTCAAGGCTGAACTGGAAAACCGCCTCGGCTGGAGCCTGGATGAAGCGAAGCCGTATCATTTTGACCATAACGGCGACCGCTACGGCTGGGTGAAAGGTGTTCAAGGCACATGGCATTTTACACTGTTTATTCAGGGCGGCCGCATCGCGGATTTTGATGATTACAAGCTGAAGACCGGCCTGCGCGAAATCGCCAAAATCCATACGGGTGATTTCCGTCTGACAGCGAATCAAAACCTGATCATTGCCAATGTATCAAGCCAGAACAAGAAAAAGATTAGCGAACTGATCGAACAATACGGTTTGACAGATGGCAGACATTATACAGCACTCCGCCGCAGCTCGCTTGCGTGTGTCGCTCTTCCGACGTGCGGACTGGCGATGGCGGAAGCAGAACGCTATTTGCCCGTTCTGCTTGACAAAATCGAGACCATTGTCGATGAAAACGGCCTGCGGAACGAAGAAATTACCATCCGTATGACCGGCTGCCCGAACGGATGTGCACGCCATGCGCTTGGCGAAATTGCCTTCATCGGTAAAGCACCCGGCAAATACAACATGTATCTCGGCGCAGCCTTTGACGGCAGCCGCCTGAGCAAAATGTACCGCGAAAACATCGGTGAAGAAGAAATCTTGAGCGAACTGCGTGTGCTTCTTTCCCGCTACGCGAAAGAAAAGCAGGAAGGCGAGCACTTCGGTGACTTTGTCATCCGCGTCGGTATCGTCAAAGCAGTGACAGACGGCACGAATTTCCATGATTGATCAGGATGCACCAGAGACAGGAATGCGTTTCTGTCTCTTTTTTTGTGTCGAGTTAGTGAGAATTGAATCCAGATGATAATGGGCCTTTACTTATTTATTCGAGTTAAACGGAGTAGTAACCAGCAAAATTACTATCCTCATTTTGCGGTGGAATACGAATACAGGCATCAATCTAATCATAAACTATTTGCATTAAAAAAGTTAGAATTATTATTATATTCTAAAAATTATTTATGTTAAAATAACAGTATAATATCACTCAGGAGGGAAGCTATGTATCAAGAAACAATGCAAGCGTTATTTGACCAGGCTTTTCTTAAGTACAGGGATAACATTGCTCTCAAGTTTAAAGATCAGGTCTTTTCCTATGATCAAATTAGAAGAATAGCAAACCGCTGCAGTCATTCTTTAATTGAACGCGGCATTCATCCTGGGATGCGGGTTGCGTTGCTGCTCTCAAACTGTCCGGAATTTATTATATCCGATTTAGCTATCATGAAAACAGGAGCTACAAAGGTTCCGTTAAATGACATGCTAGGTAAAAAAGAAATTACCTACATACTCAGAGATTCGGGGGCTAAGGTAGCCTTTGTAGGACAAGAGTTTTTTTCTGTAATTCAGGACATTCGCAATGATTTACCCGATTTGGAATGGTTTGTTGGAATGGTAGAGGAAGGGAAGTGCCCGGATGGGTTTATCCCGTGGGAGACCTTCCTTGCTGGGGCAAGCGAGGCAGACCCGGAGCCTAGAGCCATGCCGGAGGATCCGTATCTATTGGCGTATACCGGGGGAACCACCGGGCTGCCTAAAGGTGTGGTCCACAACCAGCGTAACGGTTACATTAATATCTGTTCCCATGTAATTGAGACAGGTATCGGAGAAAATGAGCGAATGCTCTTCATGACACCACTTCCACACAGTGCGGGGCTTTTTACGCAGGCAGGATTGCTACGGGGAGCAACCGTCATAATCGAAGCAAAATTCGATCCAATACGTGCTCTTGCGCTTATTGAACAGGAGAAGATTACTTTTACCTTCATGGTCCCTACTATGATTTATCGAGTGCTTGATCAGTTGCGGCAAGCAAAATACGACACATCTTCTCTTCATACAATTATTTATGGAGCTGCGCCGATAACGGCAGAGCGGCTTAAGCAGGGACTTGCTGTTTTTGGGAATGTTTTTGTTCAATTTTTTGGCCAGACAGAGTGCCCGAATTTTATTACCAGGCTTTCGAAACATGACCATACGCTTGAACCGGATAAGATACATCGTCTGCGAAGCTGTGGGCGTCCTGTTATGATGGCGCGCGTACGGATTGTTAATGAGGAAGGACAAGAAGTGCCGCGCGGCGAGGTGGGGGAAATTGTCTGCTCCGCTCCGTATGTTATGAACGAATATTACAAGCTGCCGGACAAGACCGCAGAGACAGTACGAGATGGCTGGCTGTATACCGGAGATATCGGCAAAATGGATGAAGACGGATATGTTTATCTCCTGGATAGGAAGAAGGACATGATTATCAGCGGAGGAATGAACGTATATACGACGGAAGTAGAGAATGCCCTGCAAAAGCACCCTAAAGTGAGGCAGGTAGCTGTAATCGGAGTTCCGCATAATGAATGGGGGGAAGCGGTACTTGCACTAATTATTCCTGCGGACGATTCACTTACCGAAGAGGAGTTGCTTGACTTTGCTAAGGAAAATCTTTCTTCATACAAACGGCCAAAGAAAATAGAGTTTGTTACCGAGTTTCCGCTTACCCCTTATGGAAAACTTGATAAGAAAGAGCTGCGCAAACCTTACTGGGAGCAAGCAGGGAGACAAGTGAATTAGCAAAAAGGAGGGAGAACGTGTACGCAGTTCAGTCGGTCTGGCCGCAGGATAAAATAAAACAAACGATTATGAGTCTAAAGAAGGCCTGGTACCTAATGACAGAGCAAAAGGAAATCCCATATGATTATCTGCGACCCGTTGTCGCGGATTCCTGGCTTCGCTGCTTAGATGCAAACGTTCATTATACCAGGCGAACCGCTCCTCTTAAATGGCAGGAGGAATTCGTGCATCTTAATAGTAATAGCTTTATAGAAATTACCGCTCCCGTTTTTTCACAGCTGTATGACTGGATTAGTGAGTCCGGCTTCCTTATTGCCTTAGCAAATGCAGAAGGAATTTTGCTGCAAACGGCGGGTAAGGAGGATATGCTTGCTCCTGCCCGACATAATCAATTTATTCCAGGAGCGGATTGGAGTGAACAAGCAGCTGGAACAAATGGAATCGGAACATGCCTGGTACTTAACCAACCAGTGCAAATTTTCTCTTTCGAGCACTATTGTCAGGGCTGGCAAAATTGGACCTGCTCCGGAGCACCCATTCACGATCCACTAACAGGAAAAATATTAGGTGTAATAAACATTTCCGGCTATCAGGAAAATGTTCATGCGCACAATTTAAGTCTTGTTACAGCATCAGCCAAAATGATTGAACAAAAGCTTATGGAATGGCAGTTCCAGTTTAATAGAAAGGCCTACAATCTTGTTTTAGACAGGGACTCGGATGGTTTTATCGTTGTTAATCCCCAGGGACATATCCTTTCTGTAAATCCCAGCGCAAGAGAGCTGCTATCCTCTTCCTACTTCCTACATCGTAATTTACCTTCCAAACTGGTACAGATGCCGGAGTTGTACGAGAAATGGGAAAAGAGAATGATGGGAAGCGAAGTGATTGATGAAGAAGTTATGGTCTTCAGTACAGGTGGCAGGCAGCGGCTCGGTGTCAGTTGTATACCGATCGTTTATGATCGGATTGAAACCGGTACCCTTATAGTACTGCGTAGAATCAACAGGACTGAAAGCCTTCCAAAAAGTGAACGAACGATTGAGGAGACGCCTGCGAAACCATCCGTGGATCTGCCTATTATAACCGCCTCCGAAAAGATGCAAAAGGTACTTCATTTTGCAAGTCTCGCGGCCCGAAACGAAGCGAACATTCTTCTGCTGGGGGAGAGTGGAACAGGAAAGGAAGTACTAGCACGTTTCATTCATGATACAAGCACACGGAGACAGCGCCCTTTTGTGGCCGTCAATTGTGGAGCCATTGCTAAAGAATTAATTGCAAGTGAGTTGTTCGGTTATACGGAAGGGGCTTTTACTGGAGCTTCGAAACGAGGAAAGAAAGGAAAGTTTGAGCAAGCGGCGGGCGGCACGCTTTTTCTCGATGAAATTGGAGAAATGCCGCTTGATATGCAAGTTTCCTTACTCCGGGTTTTAGAGGGACGAAAGGTTTGCCCGGTCGGTGGGGAGGAAGAAATTCCTGTCACCTGTCGTATTATGGCAGCCACCCACCGTGATTTGTACAACGAAGTAGAAAAAGGGCGGTTCCGTGCAGATTTATACTACAGGCTTAATGTTCTTACCCTTGATATACCTCCACTACGGGAACGTAACGGAGATGTTCTTCTTCTTGTAGAGCATTTCTTGAAAGGATTTACCCGGAAGCTGCTTGATATGGATATCGAGCTTATTCGTTTTTTTCAGCATTACTCATGGCCGGGCAATGTACGCCAGTTGAAAAACATAGTTGAGAGGCTGGCATACCTAAGTGAGGGTAAAAAAATGACAAAGGATATGTTGCCGGCTGAACTGCTGAGGCACATGGAGCAGAGACCGACCCTGTGTGGGCAAAACGAAGGGGAAAAACGTTTAATACAGGAGGTGTTAAAAGAAACAGCCTCCTGCTATGCAGAAGCTGCCAGGAGACTGGGAATATCCAGAAGTACACTGTATAGAAAAATGAAAAAGTACAGAATTAAACCATAAAGGTCGCATACATGCGGCCTTATCTTTTTTCTCATGATGTATGATACATCTGTTTCAGTCGGACATAAAATGAGACAGTTGATAAGCATAAAAGACAGAAAAAAGCGCTTTCAATATTGGCATAGAATTTGCTCTGGTAAAAGGCATAGAGAAAAATCATACAAAGGAGGAAGCTTTGTGGCAAGAATACCTCAAATTCTAGCTATTGATGCTGGAGGAACAATGACGGATACGTTTTTGATTGATGCGAACGGAGAATTTGTGGTGGGGAAATCTCAGACCACACCGGAAGATGAGTCTGTTGGATTTACCAATTCAGTATACGATGCGCTCAGTTATTGGGGTATCAGTTCTGATGAAGCATTCTCTTCGCTTGTTTCAGGAATCTATTCAGGTACGGCTATGCTGAACCGTCTCTTAGAGAGAAAAGGACGGCGTATAGGATTGATTGTCACCAAAGGGCAGGAGGACTACCTTCGGATGGAACGGGGCCTTCAAACATATCTGGGTTATTCCTACTCGGATCGTTTGCACCTTGCTACTCATACTCATAATACTCCGCTTGTTCCACGGGAACGTATTCGCGGGGTTACGGAGCGCTCTGATTTGTTCGGTGATGTAATTATTCCGTTATATGAGGACGATGTACGACAGGCAGTAAAGGAACTGATTGCCGAGGAGATCGAATATTTGTGCGTAAATCTTCTATATTCCTATAAAAATCCTTCACATGAGCAACGGGTTAAAGAAATTGCGCTAGAGGTGTTTAAGGAAGAGGGAGTATCCATCCCGCTCTTCCTTTCATCTGAATTGTACCCGCTTCGTCGTGACTTTCCTCGTCTCAATACTTTGCTTATTGAGGCCTATGCTGCAGAACCGTCACGTGATCAATTGAAAAAAGTTAATGACGCGAGTAAAAAGCTGGGAGCAAATTTTGAGATGCGAGTAATGGCTTCTCACGGGGGAACCATTGGGATTGAGGCTAAACAACTAGCACGCACCCTGGTGTCGGGACCGATCGGCGGGGTGATCGGAGCTAAATACCTGGCGGATCAGCTGGGCAGTTCTAACGTGGTGTGTACGGATATCGGAGGAACAAGCTTTGACTTGGCCCTTATTACTGATGGAGAGTATCAAATTAAGAGCACACCGGATATTGCACGTTTCATCCTAAATCTCCCGCTTGTACAAATTGATTCTGTTGGGGCAGGTACCGGAACCTATATTCGAGTGAATCCATCGACAAAACGAATTGAACTTGGACCTGACAGTGCTGGCTACAGGATTGGAGTATGCTATGAAGAGGGAGACGTGGATACACCGACAATATCAGACTGTAACTTAATTCTCGGATATTTAAACCCCGATAACTTCCTCGGTGGAGAGGTTAAGCTGAATAAGGAACGGGCATATAAAGCATTTAAGGAACAGGTCGCTGATGTAATTGGCATGGATGTATATGAGGCGGCACAGGGTGTAATCAGCTTGTTTGAAGACTCGCTTCGTAATCAGGTGATTGCGATGGTTCTTGGAAAAGGGTATACACCTGTAAACTATACGATGCTCTCCTATGGCGGTGGCGGCCCCCTGCATACAGCCGGCTATACGGAAGGACTCGGTTTTCAGGATGTACTCGTACCAGCTTGGGCTGCCGGCTTTTCGGCTTTTGGTTGTTCGTGTGCTGATTTTGAATACCGCTATGACAAAACGGTCGATTTACCGATAGCTGGTGCTATGGGCGTTGATCCTTTAATTACAGCGGCGGCGTTGAATGAGGCATGGAAAGAGCTCCGGGAGAAAGTAAAGGCAGAGTTTGAAAAAAGCAAAGTAGACGAATCGCGTATTCAATACAAGCATTATGTACGTATGCAATACCAGGGACAGTTGAATGATCTTGAGATTCGCAGTGAAACAGGCCAAATAGAGAATCTCAAACAGCTTGAGAAGATTGTAATGAACTTCGAAGAAATGTACGGGAAGGTATATGCGCGCTCTGCAAAATCACCTGAGCTTGGATATCTAATTACGACAGCCGTTGTGACAGGGGTGGTAGAAGTCGAGAAGCCGAAGCTGCCAATTGAGCCGCTTAGTGAAGAACAGCCACCGGCAGAGGCATATAAAGGACAGAGAGACGTATATTATCGCGGCAAGTGGATAAAAGCGGACATCTGGGAGATGGAGGCAATGAAAGCAGGAAATCGTGTAAAAGGCATGAGCATTATTGAATCACCTTCTTCCACGTTTGTTGTTCCGTTGGGAAGAACAGCGTATTTGGACGTACACCGTATATTCCATCTGCAGAATGAAACTCAGAAATAAGGAGGGAATAAGCATGTCATTAATGTGGGAAAAAAGCATAAACCCAAAGGATGCAATTGGTTGGAACGGGCAAACGCTAAAACAAATGCTTGAAAAATCTGAAAAGTATCTGGAGGAAACTGGTCGGTATGCAGGACTCACAGAACTTGAGCTGAAGCAACAGGACCCTATTCGCTACGAAAGAATCTTCTCGCGCCTCCGTGGCGGCCTTGTTAACGCACGGGAAATTGCCCTAAATATTTCGGCTTCCCCTATTGTTAAGGAGATTGGTGAGCTCTGCTTTGCTCTTTATACCCCGGAAGGAGATTCTATCGCTCTTTCTACAGGAATTATAGTTCACGTGCATACGATGTCTGACGCGATTAAATACATGATCCGTAACGGGTGGGAAGCAAACCCGAAAATTCGTCCCGGGGATGTATTTGGAAACAACGATCCATTCATTGGGGATGTTCATAACTCCGACGTGCATACCATTATCCCGATTTTCCATGAAAATGAGCTTATTGGCTGGGCCGGGGGCGTAACACATGAAATTGACGTCGGTGCGTCAACTCCTGGAAGTATGGCATATGGACAAACAGGGCGGTATGAAGACGGGCTTATCGTAACCTGTGAGAAAATTGGTGAAAATGATGAGCTGTACGCCAGTTATGAACTGCGGGCAAAGAAGGCGGTACGTGCTCCCATGTACTGGCTACTTGATGAAAGAACACGCCTTGCTGGCTGCCAAATGGTACGGGATGCTGTACTGCGTGTAATCGAGGAAGAGGGGATTGAGACATACAAACGCTTTACGCGCGAGGTTATTGAAGAGGGACGCCTGGCATTTCGTGACAGAGTAAAGGAAATGCTGGTCCCTGGAAAATACGAGGCTCCTTCCTTTATGGATGTTCCATTTGAAGGTGAGGTTCGTATGCCGGCATATGCCGCAAAAAATCAGCTTATGCATGCACCACTTGAGCTGGAGATTGGAAAAGAAGGAGAGTTTGTTCTCAGTCTAGAAGGAGCAAATAAATGGGGCTATCACTCCTTTAACTGTCCACCAAGCGCAATGCAGGGGGCTCTCTGGGTGCAGTTGACACAAACCTTGATTCCAAATGACAAGGTCAATGATGGAGCATACTTTGCAACCAGGTGTATTCTTCCGAAAGGCTCTTGGTCTAATCCGGATAATGAAACCCTTTCCACTACACTTTCTTGGCTGTTCCTAATTCCAAGCTTTACAGGAATGATTCGCAGCCTTGGCCGCGCTTATCAGGCAAGAGGGTATGTCGAGGAAGTATCAGCAGGATATCCAGGAACATGGAATTTAACCATGGGTGGCGGACCGAACCAATATGGGTTAGACTCTGCTTTTACAAGTTTTGAACACTCCTGCCAAGGAACGGGCGCTGGTTTCATTAAAGACGGAGAAGGATACTGTGCCGCGATGTGGAACCCTGAAGGGGACATGGGGGATATTGAAGCATGGGAAATCCTTGAGCCGCTTCTCTATCTTGGTCGACGTGTAAAACCGCAAACGGCAGGTATGGGGAAATATAGAGGAGGATCCGGTTATGAGTCGCTCCGAATGGTATGGAAAACTCCAGAGCAAGTTATTTTCAATGTGGGAGAGGGGCATGTCTTCCACGGTGCCGGAATTTTTGGCGGATATCCAGGAAATACAGGCTATCGCCACAACCTTCATAATACGAATATAAAGGAACTGATTCAGAAGCAGCTCCCCCTTCCATGCAGAGAAGGTGATCCTGAAGATTCGCAATACAGTCCATTGGTGAAGGCAGAGAAAGAGGTTCTTGATTATCGGGCATTAACCTTGGCAGAGGACTTTAAGGAGCATGATTTATATCTGGCTGTGCAGCGAGGAGGTCCAGGACTTGGAGACCCGCTTGAGAGAGATCCAAAAGCGATTGAACAGGATTTGAATGATAGGGATATTCTGCCCCGGTTTGCGGAACGAGTATTTGGAGCCGTATTTACTTCTGATGATAAAGGAAAATACCGTGTAGATGAAAAAGCGACGGAGAAAAAGCGAAAACAAATACGTAAGGAACGTGCTGCTAAGTCTATTCCTGCTGCGGAATACATTAAGCAGCAGAGAGAACAAATTACAAAAGGGGATTTCTATTACCCTGTCCGTGATATGTATGTAAGTAGCTTTGAATTAAGCGAGAAGTGGGCAAATAAGTTCAGGGCCTTCTGGAATTTGCCGGCTAACTTCAAATTTTAAACAGAATGGAGTGATATAATGCCAACCTATGAGCGAAAAATGATAGAGGAGTTAGTAGACGGGAAGCTATCGTTCCGGCAGGTGCACAAAATTTTAAGTTCCTTTAAAGACGCGGATCGATTTGATCAATATGTCTCTATTTTGCAAGAGCGTGTTCCATATGATGATAAAATCATTATGCCATATGGACTGCACCTTAACATTGTAGCGAAGGAAACCGGGGAGCGGATTGTAAAGTGCGATTGCGGACATGAATTTTGCGAATATACAACAAATTGGAAACTCTTTGCTAATGTATATGTCCGTGATACGGAAGAAAAAATTATGGAGGTTTATCCTAAATTTATGGGATGTGACCCGAAATGGATGCATCTTCGTGAATTCTATTGTCCTTCATGCTTCACGATGCTAGAGGTAGAAGCCGTTCCACCTGGATATCCGTTTATCTTTGATTTTCAACCAGACATCGAGGCTTACTATGAGAACTGGTTAAACAGACCGGTTCCAACACCTTAAACAAAACGACCGACGCCCACAAGGTGTCGGTCGTTTTTCTTTTATCGAGGAGCTCAGCACTTGGAGCGGGGAGTTAGTGGTACATCTGGATTTTTATTAGTTAACATAATATATATTGAGGTTTGCAAAGCGAGAACTTATGGGGAAGTTGACTTAATTATTAGGTCGACCTCAAGGATTATTGATGATAGCCCTAGAAATTATGTTCACTTGCTAAGAGTACATAATTTTCTTAGCTTTATAAATTATCGTACCAAAATTCTTGTTCTAAAACAATAACGGATTTTTTGTTATGTGAACAGTAAATCCTGTGATCTAAACTTTTGGAGTTCTGAAGCATACCAAGGGATGGTAAGCCTATCCTTGTGTCTATTGTCTATAGTCAACCCCTCGACACGACAATATTTTTGAGGTTTCCTATAAGGACATGGCGTTGATAACATATTGAGGTATTGTAGTTCTGTTCCTGCAAAGAAGTACGTATAAGGAAATACTTTAGTTATGGTATAATTAGGTAAGTATTATAGCACAATTGATAATAAATAATTGGACAATAAAATTTTAAAAATTTGTTTAATCTCTGGGGGAATATCTGATGGTTGAACATGATCGGCAGGAGATAATTGGACATATATTAAAGAAAATTATTATTAGAATGGATTTTCAAGACATAATTAGGGTATCGAATAATGGATTAAAGGAAATACAAACAGTTTGCTTTAAGAATAATCTAGATGCAAGTTTAACAAGAACTTTAAGTCCTTTTGATTTTGACTTCTCAGATTATCTAACCGAAATGAACATTCCATATGAATATATAAAGGATATTACATCACATGTGTTTTTTAACAGGCAGGAAAACTTAACAGTTGAAGTGAATCAGTTTTTTATAAAAGTTACACAAGATGTTGGTAATGACTATATTCGATTTAGCGAAATGGAAAGAATTTTCTTGGCTCTTGTCAAGGTGCTGCAAACTAATGAGGAGATTCGAACGAGGAGGTTTTCACTTACGAAAACTAATGAAGTGTTTTATGAAAACCCAAAAAAACTTGTTCAGGACTTTAGAAAAGAAATTGTTGGTTTGGATTTTTACGGAGATATGGTTGATTGGATGAATCCTCTTTCTCAAATGAATCAGACTTTAAATTTTATGGTGGATGATTTACATGTAAATGTGGCAAAATTGCTGGATAATGGTATAATAGAGAATAAACCACTTATTCGTTTGCTACTTCAATTTGAGGCTCTGTGTGTGGATAAACCATTTGTTGAGCCGGCTGATCTTCTTACTCAAATGAATGAGCAAATTTATAATGTTTTTAAAGCAAGTTTATCAGAAGAAGGTCTTAAGAAAATTTCCGTTGGTGAAAGGTTGGGGGATTATCATGAACAGATATCAGACTGATGGATACAAAGAATTTAAGCCGCGCAGTAAAAATAATACCTTTCGCCCTGTTGAAAAAGCTCTTCGTCCAATAAATCGTACTTCAATATACTATGGTCACAGTCTGAGGGCTAATATTTATGAAGCTAACAAACAAGTTCATAAAACTAAATGATAAATTAAGTATATACGTTATTGGTTATGAGAAAAAAGGCGAAAGTATTTTAGTTAATTTTGCTGATAAATTTTTTGGTGTTGTGGACTGCTATAGGACTTCACAATACTCAAAGACTGTAGAGTTCATACAAAGTCTGGGTATTAATCACCTAGACTTTGTTTGTTGGACGCATACTGATGAAGACCATACTTTGGGCTTATCTGAGGTTATGGAGAATTACGTTGATTACGAGAAAACAATGTTTATAACACCAGAAGGTTTTGCTCCAAAAGAAATTTTTAGTAAATTTGAGGATGATTTTGATGTGGAATATAAAAGAATATTTGAATTAGCAGAGCAAAATATTCATCCTGCAAATCATTTCTCGGCAAATCATGGTTTTTCCCGTACTTTTTATTATAATTTTGCTGGTAGTACAACCCCTCTAAAACTAGAATTAAAGAGTTACTCACCTTTATCCCATATAGTAAAAGGGCTTTCGCTTAAGGTAGTAGAAAGTTATTTTAGTGAACACAACAAGATTAGGTCTCATCCAAACTTTTTTTCCATTACTTTAAGGTTGTTAATTACACATCCTGATATAGTACCAATCTCAGTATGTCTTACAAGTGATTTAGACAATTATGTTATTAAAAAAATGCTAAGAAATGAAGCAGAAGACTGCTTTAGTGACAATTTAATTATGAAGATTCCTCATCATGGCTCACCTAACTCAAATGAAATATTTCGATTTATCAATAGCTTGAGTCATGCTGTAACAACTACATACTCAAGTAGTAGCTTACCTCGTCCTGAAATAATAAATCAATATAAATCTAAAAAAAGCATTGTTTCTAACACAGGATTTAAAAGTGGTGATTTCGGCATAGTGCATTATGATGTATTCTTAAAAAAGCATCCAGTTAATCTTGTCAAAGTAACCCATATGGGTGCTGCTGATTATTGTTAAGTGGGGGTTTAGAAATTAAAAATTTAACCTTGTCCATAGTTGTTTTCCTTTACGTTGGATTTGGACAGGAACCACCTGTGCTTTCCATTGTAAAGGATTTTTTATGCCAGGATAAGGAAAATGAACCCATCTAATTTTAATGCAACGCTAGTGATGTTATACATAAAAAAGAAAAATTTATCTTACGAAGGGGGGAGTTAGAGTGAACCATAATAACCTACATAGTCATACTAGCAAATGCCTTGATTAACTCTAAATCTCCGTATTTACTTTACCCCAGTAAATTGGATAGAAACAGTCACCTGAAACATTTCAGAAAGCGTATATAGAAAACAGACCTATCTTCCTTTCAGCAGGTTATTCGCCGTGCTATTGGTGAATGGTTAAAAAATACAGGAGTAGTTTATGACTTTGCCCTATAGTCTCCGTGTTAGTTCTATGTATTCTTTACCCAAAGAAGAGACTTCCTCTGTGCGGAACGATTACAAATGTGAATGGATACTTACTTTACGACTGTAATATGAACTGGTTAGGGGTAAGAGTGACGCGCAACGCATATCAGGAAAAGCCTCAGCCTTGCGAGCTACCTTCCGCTCAAATCATCGATTTCCCCTTGCAGGGGGGAAGCGTTCGAGAGTACCCAAATTATATTGAGATTAAATTTAATGATGAAGTTTAGGTAGACAAAACGTTTGAGCAGGAATACCATATTGATGTAACGGAAGACGGAATATATGGGATAGAAATTATTCGATACATGTCTAATCCAAGGGGAAAGAAAACATGGGCGCTTCCCTTTATCGATTATGTTGTTTATGAAGGCGGTTTTGGTCATGAACAGGAAGGATATGAAGGATTCTACATAGATAAAGATGGCAGAAAACGGATGTTGGTTTCCATGACATAGATGATGATACTGACAGGCGATAAAGAGAGCATTCCCCGGAATGGTTCATTATTTTCTGAACCATTCCGGGGAAGGAAATGTACCCCCAGTTATGGATCATGAAGTAATGGAAGCTTTGTGTGCATATGCCTGGCCGGGAAATATCCGTCAATTGAAAAACGTCATTGAAAAAATGGTGTTTCATGCAGACGACGCACACATTCAGCTGAAAGACATTCCATTCGAAATCCAATCGGCCATGCCAAATTTCTCTATGAGGGAAGAGAAGATGGACGAAAACAATAATAAGATAGAAAGAAAAGTTTTTCGAAGAAAAAACATAGACAAGAGTACCTTAATTCAGGCATTAAATCAAACCAATGGGAATATTACTCAAGCGGCACGAATTTTAAATATATCGAGATGGACCATTTACAACAAAATGAGGAAGTTTAATTTAGGATAATACGATATAATAAAATAATTAAAGATTTTTAATAATTTGATATTTTTCAATGGCAGCTTCAGGTAAGGTTCAGCGGTTTACTCTTCGTGAACTGGCTAAAGAGTTGAAATCAGCACGATGAGTTTCTCAGATAAGCCGGGTTTCGTATTTATGACGGATTCAGCAGATAAATCATTTTGCTCAGGATATGATCAAAAAGAACGCGAATCCGATAACTCCTGGAGAGTAGATGAAACTTATATCAGAGTAAAAGGGCAATGGATGTACCTGTATCGTGCTGTCGATTCGAAAGGAAAGACCATTGATTTTTACCTAAGCAAAACAAGAGACCACAAGGCTGTAAAGCGCTTTTTGAAGGAAGCTTTGCGGTCTTTTTATATTCATTACAAATTTATCCGCATGTCGAGTGACTACTTGTTTTAAAAATAGTAAAAACGAGATCGCATCACAGGAGGGTGCTGTTGTACAAAAGACATCACCACTTTGAATGTCAACCGTTCCGAACAATGTAACCTGGGCATGATGGCCATAGGCAGGGATTTGTTTTTGCCGTCCTTTTTGGGACCATGTAGCCCGCAGGACTTGATACGAACGAATATTGGTTTCATCCTGTGCAAGCAGCACTGTATTTTCGTCCATTAGGTTTTTTTATTACCTCTAATTGACGGAGAAATGCTTGTTGCTTTTCTGAATTCGTCTTCGCTAACACATACGTAGTTCGCTTCCAGCGGAATCCCATACGGATGAGCATATTCCTTCTTTTGCAGGCGTACTTTCCTGCATCACACGCTTTACTTCTTCTTGCTCATGCGGAGACAACAAGGGACGGTTTCCCGGAGGAAAATGAAAGCCCACCTTCTTGAAAAAATTTAGCAAAAGACAATCCTTCTAATAATTTTATTGTATTTTCCCGTTATCATTCCAATGTTTTCGATCTATACGAATTCAATTGCATTATTGTGTACTTAACGAATTCTCTTTCTATAACAGGAGAGTATTTATTTTTTGCTTGTATGCAAATCAAATGAAGCGTTGGCATGTTTATTTGGTCCACATAAGGAATCAGGCAAATGTCTCCTTTTAATACCATAGGATCTTGTTCCATCAAATCTGTAAAGAAACCAACTGCTAAGTTATTCGCTATTACATTTTTGATTACATCGTCATTGTTTGAATAAAATAAAATCTCACCCTGACCGTATGTTGAAAATATATCTTCCCAAACTTTTATGGCGAATTTTTCATTTCGAATAATTAGAGGGTATTGAAGCATTTCTTCAGGAGAGATTACATCCTTGTTAGCTAAGGGTGACTTTCTACTAACAGTAACCATAAATTTAGGTTGATACAGTGAGCGTGATTTCAAATATCGAGATACCTCTCTAAGTGTTTCGTCCGATCCAAAAATTAAGCCAAGATCAATTTGATAATTTTTTACACTCTCTATAATAGCTTCTGTGCTATTTTCATTAATTTCAACTTGTACATGAGGATAATCCAGTTTAAAGATGTTCAAAGCTTCAGGGAGAAACGTCGAGAAAAAAATAGGAGAAGAAGATATAGATAAATTGCCTTTTACCTGGTTTGGATGTTGTCCTAATTCTTTCAGCTCCATAATTTTATTCATAATTTCGTAGGACAATTTCAGTACAGTTTCCCCTACATCTGTGCAAATGCTACCAGAACGAGAACGTTTAAAAATAGGTATTCCTAGTTCTGTTTCGAGGTTTGAAATTGCTTGACTTATAGCAGAATGAGATACATGTAAGCTTTCAGCTGCTTTAGAAATAGTTCCTTTTTTTGCCACCTCAATTACATATTCAAGTTGCTCAATGTGCATCTCAATTTACCTCTCTTATTTAATATTAATTTACTATTTTTAATTTCAATGTTAATCAAAATTTATATACAAATTAATTAACGTATATTATTAACTTTGGTCAATATATATCTATGTAATCCTTCTTTCATAGCATGGTCCGCTATCATGTAAAGGTTCATCCCATCCCATTTAAACTTGTTCTAATTATGGAATCTCACCTCATTTCCTTCCTATAAACTTATCAATTTAGCCATGTTGTATAAAGGATTTATTTTTGTACCTCAACATCTTTATGTAATTTTAACTTACAGATATGTAGGTAACGTTAACTTTATATTTATTATCTATTATATTAGAATAATCTAAAATATCATAATAATAAAACAAAAATAAAGGAGTGGATTGGATATACTGAGAGTCATTGAAAGCGAATACACCAAGTTTAACAAAGAAACGTGTTTTAAAAAACTAATGGTGTCATAATTTCCTTGTTAAAGAGGACGGAGGTTATATTACACCTTTGTAGGGAGAAGGAGGTAAATATGAATTCATATCAACTGAATTTAAAGACATTATTAGATAGGTCTGCTCGATATTTTCCCGACAATGAGATTGTATCAAGAGAAGCAGATGGTTCCTTATTTCGATATAATTATGCCCAATTTTATGATCGGGTCCGGCGATTAGCCAATGCTTTAAATTCTTTAGGTATAAAAAAAGGGGACAAAATTGCGTCCTTTGCATGGAATAACTATAGGCATCTTGAATTATATTGGGGGATTCCATGTTATGGGGCCGTATTGCATACTGTTAACATTCGATATGGTGAACCGGAAATTGTTCATTCCATTAACCATGCCGAAGATAAGGTTTTATTTTTTGATAAAGATTTACTTCCAACAATAGAAGCTATAGCCCATCAGTTGCCTAAGGTGAAAGCTTATGTCATTTTGGGAGATACTATACCAAAAACGACTCTCTCACCGCTGTACTGTTATGAAGAACTTCTTTCCCAAACTGATTCTAATTTCTGTTTTGAAGAATTGGAAGAGAATACACCCGCTACTATTTGCTACACATCGGCCACTACGGCGCTTCCGAAAGGAGTGGCATACACCCAAAGAAGTATATACCTCCATGCGTCAGCCTTATGCCATACAGATGTGATGGGAATTTCCGAGCACGATCATATCTTGCCAATTGTCCCAATGTTCCATGTGAATGCTTGGGGCTTACCGTATGCTGCTATTGCTACCGGAGCTAAATTGGTGCTGCCAGGTGAACGACCCAAAGCTAATGAACTATTGGAACTAATAGAATCAGAGAAAATAACCTATGCGGCAGGTGCGGTTACCTTGGGTGTTGATATGTTGACTATCCTAGAAAAGCGACCTTATAACTTGTCCAGTTTGCGCAAACTTCATCTCGGAGGACAAGCGGTACCTAAGGCAATAATTGAAAAGTTTTTCTATAAATATGGAGTGCCAATTGTTCAGGGCTTCGGTGCTACGGAAACTTCTCCAATGGTTTCATTTACACGTATTAGACGCGATCAAAAGCAGCTTAGTGACGATGAGAAGATTAATATTTGTTGCAGACAAGGAATGTTAATACCTGGATTGGAGGTGAAAATTGTAGATGAATTGGGCGAAGAAGTTCCATGGGATGATGAACATATGGGAGAACTTCTAGTGCGTGGACCTTGGATTGCGAGTGAGTATTATAATGACGAACGATCTTTATCGGCGTTTGTTGATGGATGGTGGAGAAGCGGAGATATTGCCACAATAAATAAACAAGGATCGATACGCATAGTTGATCGGAACAAAGATGTCATTAAAAGTGGTGGGGAATGGATATCTTCTGTCCAACTAGAGAATGAATTAATGGCTCATCCGTCCGTTTTAGAAGCTTGTGTTGTTGCTATTCCTCACGAAAAGTGGCTAGAACGACCTTTGGCTTGCGTTTTACTGAAAAAAGGGCAAAATAATACCAATATGGAAGGAGAACTAATCGATTGGCTGACGCCTAAGTTTCCAAAGTGGTGGTTACCGGATCAAATTATGTTCGTAGATGAAATACCTAAAAATGCAAATGGTAAATATAATAAAAATCTATTGCGCAAAATGGTGAGTCAAACCCTACTTACTTAGAGTGAGTGAAAAGGATTAAGTAATTTATCCCACATCACAAAATCGATTCAATAGAGAAAGGATTAAGAGGTATGTTAGATTGGAAAAAGGCTTGGAAACCGATGGTTGAAGCAATAGGGGTGGATTTCAGTGAAGGACAGTATCAATGGGGGGCAGACGCTGTAGAACTCAGTACGGTCCGCCGTTTCTTAGAACCACTTGAGTTTGATTGTGCACTACATTACGATCAATCCGTTGCAATGGAATTCGGTTATACCGATGTCATTGCTCCTTATAGTAGTCTCTTAACATGGTTGATCCCACCCTATTGGAAACCAGGTATGCATGTTTTCAATACTGCCGATAGAAATGCTCCGGCAGCGGAAAGTCCATTGCTGCAAATTGAAACAGACCTTGCACCGAAAACACCCTGTTATTTCGCTACAGATATTGAAGTTGATTATATCAAACCAATTTTGGTGGGCGAGCGGCTCTGTCGAGTAGGAGATGTACTGCTCTCTTGTATCCCAAAAGAAACAAAGGTAGGCCGCGGAGCATTTATGGTTTGGGAAACAAAAGTTCAAAACGAAAAAGAAGAGTTAGTAGCGATTGTTCGTATAGGTACGTACCACTACTTTCCATTAGATTGATTAGGCAAATTTCACTATGAAAGAAAGGATAAATTATGAGAAAAATCGATCAACTATATTGGGAAGATGTTGAGATAGGAGATGAGATTTCATCTGTAGAATTTCCACTAACTGTTGCCAGACTTGTTATGGCCGCAGGTGCCAATCGAGATTTCAATTCCATTCACCACAATTCGGAGTATGCCCAGCAGACGGGTGCCCCTGACATGTACGCAAACGTTATATTTCTTCAAGGGATGTGGGAGAAAACAATTCGCAATTATATTGGTCTAGCCGGTACTATAAAGAGTCTAAAAGGCTTCCGTATGAAAGTATTCAACACCGTAGGAGAGACAGTTGTGACAAAAGGTACTGTTAAGAAGAAATGGAGAGAAAAAAAAGAGTTTCTAGTAGAGCTTGAAATTTGGTCTGAGAACTCCAAAGGTATTACCGTGGGTCCTGGAGCAGTTATTGTAACTCTCCCCTTAAGAGAGAAAGCTAATTAAATTGTGTCACCTATTTTATATTTTAGGAATAGGAAAACGCTTACCGTTGTTTGAACAAAACTATTTTTATGAAAAAAGTTTTTTCAAAAGTCACAAAATATAACTCATTTATTGAAACTATAAAATATAAGAGGTGAAAACAAATGCAACCTGTATTACGACCAACAGATCCATATTTGTATGTTGAAAAAAAATCGGTAAGGGGAAAGTGCCCAGAATGTAATGGAACAGATATTAAAGCTTACCCTGTTCTAAGTGAGGGCGGTTGGTGGAAAGTGGAAAAATGTCAGACCTGTCTGTGCTCGCTCAAAAGGGAGAAATGGGGA
Source organism: Aneurinibacillus danicus (assembly GCF_007991215.1). Taxonomy (GTDB): domain Bacteria; phylum Bacillota; class Bacilli; order Aneurinibacillales; family Aneurinibacillaceae; genus Aneurinibacillus; species Aneurinibacillus danicus. The sequence continues at coordinate 12,110 of NZ_BJXX01000127.1, read as the reverse complement.
TTATTTGGGTCGATAAGAACATTGACGGAATCACTTTGAAACTTACATCCTGCTCACGGTGAATGTTGTATAAACCTTGAACTTTAAAAATGAAAGAATGGAAGGAGATCAAGTATGAGTGGAATGATCGGAGTCGATGTCGGGGGAACTTTCACCGACGTAATTGCTGTAAAAGACGGTAAAATAACGGCAGTAAAGGTTCCTACAAATCCTAAGAATATGGAGCTGCCGGTAATTGAGGGTGCAGAATTAGTAGGCTTGAAGAATATGGCGGTATTTAACCATGCTAGCACATCTGGACTAAATGCTATTTTGACACGTAACCTTCCTAAAGTTGCCTTTTTAACCACACTGGGCCATCGGGACATTTTGGATGCTGGGCGCGCTATGCGGCCGCTTGAAGCTCAGACCGATCCCCATTGGAGAAGGTCGTTTGGCGATGCGTCTAGGCCGTTGGTTCCCCGTTATTTACGGCGTGGAATTCGTGAACGTATTAAGAGCAACGGCGACGTCTTTATCCCTTTAGATGAGGAACAAGCACGTGAACAACTCGACATTTTGAAAAAATGTAACGTTGAAGGTGTAGCGATCTGTTTAATTAACAGCTACGTCAATCCCGAACATGAGAACCGTTTAATGGAGCTAGTCAGAGAGGTATTAGGGGATATTCCATGTTCAATTTCATCTGAAACATCCCCGCTTGCAAAGGAGTTTACCCGTTCATCAACAACCGTCATTGACGTTTTTATGAAAATTGTTTACGGCAAGTATTCGCAAGATCTAATCAGTGGATTACGGGATAAGGGTTTCATTGGAGAAATTAATTTTGCTGACTGCGCAGCGAATCTCTCCCCTTCCGATTTTGCATTAGAGAGACCTCATAAAATTGTCTTTTCCGGTCCAGCCGGGGGAACTGTTTCCAGTGCCCATTTTGGCAGTTTAATCGGACAAGATAATATTATCTGCGCAGATATTGGAGGAACATCAACCGATATCAGCATCGTAAAAAACGGAAAACCGACTGTAACGACGGATTTTCAATTGGAACATGACTTACTTGTGAACACTTTGACGAATGAGGTTCATAGTATCGGGGCAGGCGGTGGCAGTATTATTAAAATCGATTCCTCTACCGGCGAGTTAAAGGTCGGTCCCGAAAGCGCCGGAGGCCTCCCGGGTCCTGCCTGCTATGGGAGAGGGGGAATTAATCCAACCATGACTGACGCTTGCATGATGATCGGAATCCTTAGCAGTGACTCTCCATTAGGTGGACGGATTAGCCTGAATCGCGATTTGGCACAAAAGGCATTTGAATCGTTGGAAACTAATCTTGATTTGGAGAAACGCATCAAGTACGCCTACAACATGGGCTTAAGCGAAATCAGTGAAGGGATTGTTAATACCTGTATTAAACACGCGATCGATCCACGTGACTATAGCCTGATTGCATACGGAGCCGCCGGTCCGATGTTATTGCCTGCTGTGTTGAATCAGGTTGGCGCCAAAAGCGTTGTGGTTCCTCCATATCACGGTTTATTCTCGGCGCTTGGCTTATTGAGTTCGGATCTTGTCTTCAGTGACAATTGTTCCGTTTATTTACCCCTTAATGAAGAGGCAGTTGAAAAAATTAACCTATTATATAAAAAAATGGAAGAAAAATTGATTTCAAAGTTATCGGATGATTTGAGTGAAATTAGGATCGTTCGCACCTTTGACGGTCACCTAGCCGGGCAAACATGGGAAACACCTTTTGTAGACATTCCAGATGGTGAAATTACAAGCGATACCATTCATACTATGATTTCTAATTTTCATGATACTTATGAACGAGCCTGGGGCAATCGCTTTGACAGTTTACCGGTAGTCGGAGCAACATTCAGACTTCAGATTGTCATTCCAACAGAAAAAGTAAATTACCCGGTGTTACCATCAAGGACATCCGGCTCCTTGCTCCCTGAAAGTATAGTCGAGCTACATTATATTACCGACGAGCCGATCACAGCGAATGTATATTCGAGGGATGAATTACTATATGGAGATGTTGTCTATGGTCCAGCCATTATCCGCGAGTCGATGTCTACTATTTTTGTTCAGAGCGATCAGAAGGCGGCAGTAGGAAAATATGGAGAAATTACCATTACGAGGGTTTGAAATGTGTAATTTTTGTGTGATTGCGTTAATCTGTCATGCAATCTGAATTTTCTAGGGAGGAATCAAGATGACTGAGAGTATGATACAAAGAAGTATATTAATACGTGATTTATCAGATGTTCAATTTCAAGAAAGATATGGTTGTGACCGGTTCACAGCAATGGTGATTTCCACCAAATTGCGCTATATTGTTGAACATATGTGTTCCGGATTACTAACAACGGCTTTTTCGGTTATTCTGCGCGATTGGTTTGATTTTTCCGCAACCATCTCAGGTTCTCCTCAGCAGGACTACCCAATGCCGGCGTGTAGTAACAGCTTAATCTTGTTTAGTGGAACCATGCCTGAAGCCATCCGAAACACGGTGGAAGAATACGGACGAGATAATTTGGAACCAGGAGATGTATTGATTGCTAATGACCCATACCGTATTGGGACCCATGTCAATGATGTGTGTTTCATCCGTCCTATTTTTTATAAGGTGAACGGAAAGAATCAGTTAGTGAGTTTTGTCAACCTACAGGCCCATATGTTGGATATGGGAGGCGTGGTTCCTGCCGGTTTCAGTGGAACAAAGAAAAACGTTTATGAAAATGGGTTGGTGATAAGCCCTCAATTGTTGTATCACAAAGACAAACCTTGTAAACAAACGTGGAATTTAATTTTTGATAATGCTCGGTTCGGTAGCGTCATGAAACCGGATATGATGTCGATTTACGAGAATCTAAAGTTAGGCGAAAAGTTGATTATTGAAACAATCGACCGCTACGGTTTAGAAGCATATTTAGGTGCTGTTCAATACGCTGTCGATATTTCTGCGGAATCCATGCAAAGAGCGATTGAAAACATTCCAGATGGTGTTTATGAAGGGGAAGATTATATCGATTGTGATGGAATTGATGATTCCGAAGAATTTCGCGTGCGGACTAAAATAACGGTTAAGGGCGGCAGGATTGAAGTAGATTTAAGTGGTTCCTCGCGTCAAGCACGCACTTCCATCAATTGTGGATATTTGGATGCGAAATGTGCAGTTGCTGTGGCTTTCCAATTTTTATTAGATCCTAATTCCCGCTTCACTTCCGGGGGAATGCGCAATATCGACCTTGTACTACCAGATGCTACCATAGTTAGCGCTATGCCACCCGATGGAACAATTATGATGTATTTCGAGGCTTCAGCGTTAATACTTCATTCGATTTACCGTGCGTTGAAGGATGTCTTAGGAGAAAACGCCGTAGCAGGCGATGTGTTTTCTCTTAATCTCCACAATGCCAACGGACGTTGGCCTGATGGTACACCATGGGTAACGTCGGCTCAATGCGGTGGTGAACATGGAGCTTGGGGTGCAACAAAAGCTGGAGATGGTGACAGTTATAGCGTGGTTCCATTGTGTAATAGTCTGGATCCTGCAATTGAGGCTATTGAAATGGAGATACCAGCTATCGTTTTGAGAAAAGAGTATGTTGCGGATACCGCAGGAGCAGGCCAACATCGAGGCGGAGCCAGTGTTTTGAAAGACACCTTTTGGCTTACTGAAGCAGAGCATTACTCCATGCCATTGCATTTTAGACGGCCAAGCGGGTTTGGTGCAAATGGTGGAAAGGATGGTTGTTCCGGTGCCGTATGGATGTGGGGTCCTGACCAGTTGAATATCAGCAAAGCAGAGCAGCTTTATGATTTGAATCAAGAGGCTTACCGTAACTCGACACCGATTGCTGGTGTATTAGATCCACGCACAAAAACATTGGACATGAATGGTCAATATTTTTACTACGCTAAAAATCCGGTTTGGCATACAAAGCCCAATTCGCTTTTCCGGTACATTATAAATTCCGGCGGTGGATGGGGCAATCCATTGGAGCGAGATCCTGAAAAGGTCAAGAACGACGTTCGCGATGAATACGTGACAATTGAAGGAGCAAAAAAAGATTACGGTGTCGTAATTATTGGCGATCCACTCAAAGACCCGGAAGGGCTTGAAGTAGATTATGAAGCCACAAAACAGCTTCGAGCTCAACTTGCCCGCTAACAATTGAATTGAGTTTATCGCACTAAGTTTTAGTGCTATCGGCAGCATAACTCAACGTCCCGAGAAGGTCGTTGGCATGCATTTTTTCAGCCCGGTTCCAGTAATGAATTTACTGGAAATTGTCCGTTCCCTTACAACTTCGGATGAAACCATAGAGCAAATGAAGGCAGTTGGGGAACGTTTAGGCAAAACAATCATTGTCGCAAACGATTACCCTGGGTTTACGGTAAATCGTGTTCTTGTTCCGATGCTCAATGAGGCCATTTATCTGGTGATGGAAGGAAATACACCGGAGGAAATCGATCAGGGAATGATGTAATGACAAATCATTACCGTTTTTATTATCCAGTAGAAACTGTAACAGGTTCAAAGTGCAAAAGCCAAAATATAGTACCTTAATGAGATCATTTAGTTGAACAAGACTTACACGCAATTTAATTGATGATCAAGGATGTTGACGGTTCCCATTCCATAAGGAACCGTCTTTTTTCTTTTGTATACTAAAACTGCACCTAAATGAAATAAAACAGAAAATATTGATATATAGGGATTTTTATTCTTAATATCGTAAAAACATAAAATCCTAACATTACCCATATAGAATATAAAGCTATCCGTTTAATAAAGGGCTTCCATTGTAAACTTATCGTTTTTTATCTCTTTTTACAATCACACGAATACTGATTTTGTTTTATGGCTCTTTTTACTAGAGTCTTTAATGACTACTTGAACTTGATCCCTAGACTTCGTTTTTTTCGTACAAGCGTGGAGATGTTGACCTCGAGTGTATCGGCGCATTCCTGCATAGTCGAAGTAAGTGAAAGCATATTCGTAATGTATTCTTTTTCAAATTCGGCGATGGCCTGTTTAAGAGGTAATGGTTTATTGTTCTTATATTTGACTGTTTCGCTATTTTGTAATGCGACTCGTTGTGAATTTTTAATGAAAGATGGTAGTTCATTCAATGAAATTATTCTATTTTCACTCATATGATACATTCGTTCGACCAAATTCTTTAACTCGCGAATGTTTCCGGGCCATTCATATTCCATACATTTTTCTAATACATCATTGTCTATTCTTTTCTCCATTTTGTATTTTTGGGCTAATTTTTTTAGATAGAAAAATAGAAGAGCAGGTATATCTTCACGTCTTTCTCTTAGTGGCGGGATCGTAATAGACAATACATTTAGTCGGTAGTATAGATCAAGGCGAAATTTTTTCTGTTCAACTAAAGACTCAAGATCACAATTCGTAGCAGCAATAATTCGTATATTAATTTCGTGTGTCTGAGTTCCTCCGAGTCTTCTTATTTTAGAATCTTGTAATACGTTTAATAGTTTAACCTGTAAGGAATAGGGAAGGTCACCGATTTCGTCGAGGAAAATAGTGCCTCCATGAGCCAATTCAAACAATCCTTCTTTTCGTGCATTAGCCCCTGTAAAAGCTCCTTTCTCATAGCCGAACAATTCGGATTCCAAAAGATGATCGGGAATCGCTCCGCAGTTAATCTTGATAAAATCACCACCCCTTTCACTTTTTTCATGAATGTAGTTAGCTAGGACATCTTTTCCTACCCCGGATTCCCCTAATAAAAGAATAGGTGAGTCATTTTTAGCAAATCTTGATGCCATGGAGAGAATCTGGTGCATACTTTTACTTCTATAAATGAACTGTTGATTGTTTTCCAATCCATTTTGAATCTGCTCAAGTGCTTTTTGAAATGCCAAGTTAACCTGTCGAGTTTCTTCTAATTCCTGTTGTAATCGATTAATTTCTGTGATGTCTCGTACGTTAGACACAACAAATAGAATCTCTTGATCTTGGTTAAAAAAAGGAGTCGCGGTAACAATCGCCTTTTTCCCGTTGTAATAATCAATTATAGTGCTACAGGATCGTTGAGTTTTAATGGCTTCGCCTGCACAGGATTCAGGTACAACATTCATTTGATGTAATTCAATAGTGCTATAAGTATTCATTAACTCCATAGAAATTCCTGAAATTTGTAGAAACGCTTCATTATATAAAAGTGTATACCCGTTCTTATCGCATACATATAATCCATCATGGGAAGTATTGAAAATGCTAGTTAATAAATAAACAAGTTCCTCCGTAGCTGTTAGTTGAAAAAAGGGCGTTTTATACAACGATCTTCACATCCTTTGAAATCGATAATTCTAGTATATAAAAAAGGATATAGAATGAAAACAAAATAATCAAAAAATAATCAAAATTGCATATGCACAGAAGATTATATAGATGAAATGTAGCATGGTGGGAAAAGAAATTTTATTTGGCATAATTATTGCAAAGTTACTAAGGTATAAACTTAATTTAATTATAAAAAGTTGGAAATCACATCAATAACGATCCTCATTACATCAAATAATTCTCTTGTAAAGGAAAAATCAAGTGTTTTTTATTTGGATCAACTTTGATTTTCAACGAGTGATTTCTAGTTCGTATGATTGTTTAAAGAGAGTGTCAAAAGTCTATGATCATCAAAAGGAGGAATTATTTTGGAAAAACTAATTATTACAGTTGCTCCAACCGGAGCTCAGACAACCCGCCAGCATACTCCATACGTACCTTTGTCACCAAAGGAAATCGCAGATTCCGTTTATGAAGCGTGGCAAGCAGGAGCAGCAATAGCCCATATTCATGTGAGAGATCAAGACGGAAATAATACCCTTGATTTAGCAACCTATATTGAAGTAGTTGACCGAATAAAGGATAAATGTGATATCATTCTCAACTTGACCACGGCTGGTGGAATAGATATGAATGATGAAGATCGGCTTCGAGTGTGCGAATTACGGCCTGAGATGGCTAGCTTTGATGCTGGCTCAATGAATTTTGGATCAGGTGTTTTTCTAAATTCCCCTGCTTTTCTAGAAAAGTTGGCCATTAAGATGAAAAATTATAAGATAAAACCTGAAATTGAAATTTTTGACATTGGAATGATTCACAATACCTTGCGAATTTTCAAAAAGGGTCTCATCGAGCCTCCGTTCCATTTCCAATTCGTACTAGGCGTACAGGGTGGTATGCCTGCTACACCTAAAAATTTATTGTATTTGGTCGAAAGTATTCCAGCTAATTCTACCTGGTCAGCGATTGGGGCAAGCAAAGATCAATTAACGATTAATACAATGTCCATCGTTTTGGGGGGGCATGTTCGAGTAGGTATGGAGGACAGTGTCTATTATCGAAAGGGAGAATTAGCTAAAACCAATGCCCAATTTGTTGAAAGAATTGTAAATTTATCTCGAACTTTAGGAAGAGAAATTGCTACGCCAAACGAAGCAAGACAAATTTTAGGACTAGATAAATTAAGAAGTACAAAAGCACCGGAGGATATAAGTAGTGTTGTTAAGTAATCTGGGGGGCTTAGCTTTTTTGTTGTTTTTCTGGGAAATTTGTTTATTCCCTATTTTAAAACTTTAAGAGGAGTGAATCTGCCGAATAAATCTCGATTCATTTGACCGGCTAATCACATTACAAGGAGGAGCACATATGAGAGTTGCAATAATGGGTTCAGGTTCCTTAGGTACAATAATAGGAGCCTTAATTACTGCAGGAGGACAAGAAGTAGATTTAATTGATATCAATAAGGAACACGTAGAGGCACTAAATCATTTTGGTGCAAAAATTACCGGTTTCATGGATGTTTGTGTACCTGTAAAAGCCTTATTTCCTCATGAAATGAATGGTCACTATGATTTAGTTTTTTTGCTGACCAAACAGGTTTATAACCGGACTTCTTTAGAACAATTGCTTCCTCATCTTCACCCCAATAGTATCGTTTGTACGCTACAAAATGGTATACCAGAGGATTTTGTTTCTTCTTATATTGGACGCGAAAGAACCATTGGGGGTGTTGTAGGATTTGGTGCTGCATGGATAGGACCAGGTGTTTCTGAACTCGCAACAGAAATACAAACTTTAAAAAATTACGCATTTGATATTGGTGAATTAGATGGATCGATAACTCCACGCCTTAGGGAAATAAAAAGAATTTTGGATTTAGTTGGTCATTGTGATATCTCATCTAACATCATGGGAATAAAATGGTCAAAACTATTAATGAATGCCACATTTAGTGGTATGTCAGCTGCTTTAGGCTGCCGTTTTGGCGAAGTTTTATCCAGTGAAGCTGCAATGGTTAGTTTAGCCCATATTGCAGATGAAACGATAAAGGTTGCACACGCTCATGGAATTAAATTAGAAGTGATGCAGGGGAGAGATATGGAGTTTCTTGAACTCCAAGACGAAAATGATATACCAAATAAAATGGATTTTTATCAAGAAGTTTGGGGACCGCATAGTAATACAAAAGCCAGCATGCTACAAGACCTGGAGAAGAAAAGAAAGACAGAAATAGATTTTATCAATGGTTTCATTTGTAAAAAGGGAATGGAAGCAGGAATAAAAACCCCCTACAATAATCTCGTTGTCAAATTAGTTAAGGAAGCAGAAAAAAATGGGTATGTTCCGAAATTTGCAGATAATATAAAATATTTTGACCCTAATTTATTAAATACGGTTAAATGAGTTTCAGAGGATAGACCGCTATCATACGTTCCTGGTTTCCTGCATTTTAACTGCAGAAGCTAAATTTTTATTAAATTAAAAATAAGGAGGAAGTGTATGGATCTTATAGTTATTCTTTTAGCACTAGGATTGCTTATGTTTATTGCGTACCGAGGATTTTCAGTAATTCTGTTTGCGCCTCTTTGTGCGTTGTTTGCTGTCTTATTGACGGAGCCATCGTACATTCTCCCTTTCTTTTCGAATATCTTCATGGAAAAGATGGTGGGTTTTATTAAACTATATTTTCCTGTTTTTCTCTTAGGGGCTATATTTGGTAAAGTCGTTGAAATGTCCGGAGTAGCAAAATCAATTGCTCGAACTATCATTAGTTGGGTGGGGCCTAAACGAGCGATTTTAGCCACAGTGCTATTAAGCGCAGTACTTACTTATAGTGGTGTAAGTTTGTTTGTTGTTGTTTTTGCTGTTTATCCATTTGCTTCTAATATATTTCGAGAATCAAACATTCCAAAACGCCTGCTCCCCGCCACTATTGTTTTAGGGGGCGCCACTTTCACAATGGATGCATTACCCGGCACGCCACAAATTCAGAATGTAATTCCTACTACTTTTTTTAAGACGGATATTTACGCTGCTCCGATTTTAGGGACAATCGGCGGAATTATTGTTTTTGTTGTGGGTATGATTTATTTAGAATCACGCGTTCGAAAAGCTCAAAAAGCTGGAGAGGGATATTCAGGTTTTGGAGATGCAGATGCAGAATTGGCGGCTACTGCTCACGCTGTAGAAGAGATTTCTCCAACAAATCTCGACTCTTCAAACAACCGTTCTCGTGAACTTCTTGCATTTGTTCCTCTTATTCTTGTTGGGGTCACTAACAAATTTTTTACCACGGCCATTCCTAAGTGGTATCCCAACGGATTTGATTTCGCGTCTATCGGTCTAGAGTCGTTTGGGAAGGTTGAACTTTCCAAAGTTATAGGGATTTGGTCAGTAGAAATTGCCCTGTTGATTGGGATAATCGCCACTATAGCCTATAACTGGAAAGAAGTACGGGCTAAATTTCAAACGGATATAAACGTCAGCATTGGTGGGTCTTTACTGGCGACCATGAATACGGCTTCAGAATATGGATTCGGTGGTGTTATTGCCGCACTTCCTGGTTTTAACATGGTTCAAGACGGAATTTCACATGTATTTTCAAATCCGCTTGTGAACGGAGCAGTCACAACTAACATTTTGGCGGGTATTACTGGATCAGCTTCCGGAGGAATGGGAATTGCACTGAGTGTAATGGCTGACAAGTATATGGAGGCGGCGGCACAATATAACATTCCCCCAGAGGTCATGCATCGGGTAATTGCGATGGCTTCCGGAGGGATGGATTCACTACCTCATAATGGAGCAGTGATTACGATTCTTACCGTTTGTGGTATGACCCATATTCAATCATATCGTGATATTTTCGCTATCACCATATTGAAAACGCTAACAGTTTTCGTAGTCATTGGAATCTATAGTTTAACTGGCATTGTGTAATGGTTCTTGTATGATTACATCACATTGGAACTATTAATAAATTCAAATATCGTACAGTCATTGCCCCCCTTAGTTAGCGCTAAGGGGACACGTATTTACTCGATGTAAGCTTTATGGCTAGTTTCTGTAAATTTTTTCGGACTGCACCTGTTTTAAATTTTGAAGCGTCAGAACAGGAATTATTCATTCTGAAACCCTTTAGCAAGAAGCTTCAATAATTCTCTCAAAGCAAAAGAGTGATAGGAATCTTTTTTTGTTATAATCCCTAACTCCCAAACAAGAGCGGATTCAGTTAATGGAATAATCTTAATATTAGGGTTGTTTTGTTTGTAATAGATAGATTCAGGAAGAAGGGTAATGCCTAGTATTGTCTGGAATGACTGGTTCAGCTTCAGGAGGTAGGGGATCGTCCTAAGTTCGATGGGAGAGCAGTATTTGCAAACAGCTTCAGCAATGAATATTCCGCCTGAGGTAATGCATCGTGTAATTGCTATGGCTTCAGGAGGAATGGATACACTCCCACATAATGGTGCAATTATCACTATCTTAACCGTCTGTGCACTAACTCACCGTCAATCTTACGGGGATATTTTTGCTATCACGCTATTAAAAACATTCGCTGCATTTTTGCTCATTGCGGTTTATAGCTTAACAGGTATTGTCTAAGATTTTAGAAGATTGATAAGCGGAGGATTTAGTCATGGCAAGGAAACGATTGATTAAGAAATGAATCAACGAATAATACTAGAAGCCAACCATCCACTTGGACAATTGAAACTGACTAAATTGGATTAGATGCACTTCTTCTTGCTATGGAAAAGAAAACTTATATGAAGGCTTTAGTGAACTATGTTCTTGCTTAAACAAATAATTAAGGCTAGATTTTTGGGTAAGAAGAGTGGAGATTTTTACTGTCATTACAAAACTTAAATTTTAATGAAAATTATAGAAAGCAGGGTACAATCATGATAAAAAAAGTTGCTGTTTTAGGTGCAGGAACAATGGGACATGGTATTGCAGAAACCTTTGCTATGCATGGTTACGATGTTAACTTATATGATACTGATGAGAATAGATTAAGGGTGGCCATAGGAGAAATACAAGAAGAACTTGAATTGTTGGTTGAGGAGAATTTTATTGAACCGGAGTTAATTTCATTAACTATCAGCAGGATTAACTTGTTTACAGATTTACAGCAAACAGTCGAAGATAGAGACTATGTAATTGAAGCTGCTCCTGAAATTTTAGAACTAAAACAAAAGTTATTTAAACAATTAGATGAATATTGTCCTTCACATACCATTTTAACAAGTAATACATCAAGTCTTGAATTGAATGGTATGATGAAATTTGTCAGTGACAAACGTAAAGAGCAAATAATGATAAGTCATTGGTATAATCCGGCCCATTTAATGCCTCTTGTAGAACTATCCTATTTCGGAAACATGCCAGAGAAAACTTATAAAGAAGTTGAACAATTTTACCAATCGATCAAAAAACAAACTGTTAAAGTTCTAAAAGATATTCCTGGACTTGTAGCAAACAGGCTCCAACAAGGTTTAGCACGAGAGGTGTTCTCGATTATACAAATGGGGGTGGCAGCGCCTGAGGATATTGATAAGGCATTGAAATTTGGACCCGCGTTTAGATATGCTACAACAGGTCATCTAGAAGTCGCTGATTTAGGTGGTTTAGATGTTTGGTGTACTGTTGCTGACAACCTATTAAAGGATATGGATAACTCTCGACAAGCTAATAAACTCTTAAGAGAAAAAGTAAAAGAAGGAAAATTAGGCATAAAATCTGGAGAAGGTTTTTATAGGTATGCAAAGGATGATAT
>NZ_BJXX01000126.1 GCF_007991215.1 Aneurinibacillus danicus | reverse complement strand
ATGATAAGAATAGAGAGGTTGGCCGAAGGCAATAGGAAGGAATTGTCGTCGATCGCCGGTAGTGCGAAAATGCCGGGAGATCGACGACAATTTTATTTTTGATGGATTTGCGCGAGAAATAAAGTTTAAAAGAGGAAGAGCGGGAAGACGGGATTTTTTGTTTGAAGTATAGAAGGAGTTTATCTGTAGAAGGAGAATATCATAGTATACAGATTCTATAAGGGATAAAATGGGTTTAGAGACTACCTATGAGGAATTGAAACCTACATCGCGCACAAGACGCTTCAGATGACGCAGGAGGTTTAGAGACTACCTATGAGGAATTGAAACATTTCGATAATGAAGGGAAGGGCGCACGAAGCGTTATGTTTAGAGACTACCTATGAGGAATTGAAACCGCGTTGAATTCGATAATAAAATCCCGAAAGAGTGTGTTTAGAGACTACCTATGAGGAATTGAAACCGGTCGAGATGATTAAAAACGTTGCGGAAGCGTACCGTTTAGAGACTACCTATGAGGAATTGAAACACGGCACAGCTAGATGATGCGTACATGGCCGGATTCAAAGTTTAGAGACTACCTATGAGGAATTGAAACTCAAGCATCTTTAGGGTTTCGTCTGCATTTGGAACATGTTTAGAGACTACCTATGAGGAATTGAAACTGCCCAAACACATATAAACGTATCGGCATACGATCAGTTTAGAGACTACCTATGAGGAATTGAAACATCCCCTTCCTTTCGCAAAATCGCCGCATGACGAATTTGTTTAGAGACTACCTATGAGGAATTGAAACAAAATGGAAGAGGGTGCCCTTATTGTGCAAGAGTAGGGGTTTAGAGACTACCTATGAGGAATTGAAACGCGCGCGCCGTCCGCTCGTAGTGCAATTGACGTACCGGTTTAGAGACTACCTATGAGGAATTGAAACCCGCCGCCTGGCCCGGGTGCGGGATTGGTGGTTTGGAGTTTAGAGACTACCTATGAGGAATTGAAACTCGCGAAGTTGGAATTGATTTCGATAAGCCTGTGAGGTTTAGAGACTACCTATGAGGAATTGAAACGGAGACGAACTGTTCGCTGAGATGGTATCAGACATCAAGGTTTAGAGACTACCTATGAGGAATTGAAACACCCAACGGTCATGATATTTGCCAAGCTCTGTTTTTAAGTTTAGAGACTACCTATGAGGAATTGAAACTTCATCATAGCGAATGCATACGGAGCAGTCATCGGAGTTTAGAGACTACCTATGAGGAATTGAAACTGAACGCGACATGGTTGCTCTGCGTGCAACAATGCAGTTTAGAGACTACCTATGAGGAATTGAAACTGAATGGTTGGGTTTGGGACGACGCAAACGGAAGATGGGTTTAGAGACTACCTATGAGGAATTGAAACCCTTCTAAGCTTGTTGCTCGATTCCTGGGTGATGATGGTTTAGAGACTACCTATGAGGAATTGAAACGTTTTAAGAGAACAGCGTCAAATAAAGCAGATAGCCGTTTAGAGACTACCTATGAGGAATTGAAACTCTACTGTCGTTGATGAAAACGGCGATCCGATTAACCTGTTTAGAGACTACCTATGAGGAATTGAAACATGAAAGAAGCATTCGACCTCTCGGGTGGCGAATTAGGTTTAGAGACTACCTATGAGGAATTGAAACTCCGGTCGACGATTCTTCAACCAGAATATCTGTGCGTTTAGAGACTACCTATGAGGAATTGAAACCTTGATGTATATTCTAAATATCGGGTGTGATAATAGTTTAGAGACTACCTATGAGGAATTGAAACGAGTTCTTTCTAATCCAGATAGACAGGAGGTGAAAATGTTTAGAGACTACCTATGAGGAATTGAAACACATTGCGTCCTCTCCCTAGTAGCACATATGTTCTGTGTTTAGAGACTACCTATGAGGAATTGAAACAATTTCACTCCGGAACAAATCTATACTTTTGCTGGCATGTTTAGAGACTACCTATGAGGAATTGAAACTCGCCATTTACAAAAATGATGTAGCGGATAAGTTGTGGTTTAGAGACTACCTATGAGGAATTGAAACCTACGGTATTGATCTTCAAGAGCTTGTTTCTGATTTCCCGTTTAGAGACTACCTATGAGGAATTGAAACTAATCTTCACGTCATGGCGCATGCTTTCATCAGAGATGTTTAGAGACTACCTATGAGGAATTGAAACGAAAGAACTCTAACTCGCCAAAGTCCTAGTTCTTCCGAAGTTTAGAGACTACCTATGAGGAATTGAAACAAGCAAGATGCTTTACTACACGTCCTCCGCCCATCTTGTTTAGAGACTACCTATGAGGAATTGAAACTGCAAATGACCATACAGATGATTTGTTGAGAGAGTATGAGTTTAGAGACTACCTATGAGGAATTGAAACCCTGCCAGGGGCAGGGAGGAATCCCCCTGCCCCCCGGTTTAGAGACTACCTATGAGGAATTGAAACTCAGGGTGAATGGTCGAACAAGAGACAAGAGTTTAACAGTTTAGAGACTACCTATGAGGAATTGAAACAATACTGAAGCAACACATCCTCTTGTTCGCCATCTTCGTTTAGAGACTACCTATGAGGAATTGAAACCGCGTTCAGGAGCAATTGCTCCTGAACCAATCAAATTGTTTAGAGACTACCTATGAGGAATTGAAACTTGATGTGGTTGGAACGCTTTCGTTGTCTATCTCCGTAGTTTAGAGACTACCTATGAGGAATTGAAACTACGTTCCAAACTATCGGACGGCATCAACAGAAACAGTTTAGAGACTACCTATGAGGAATTGAAACTTTTCTTCAAGTACGGTTCCAGCAGCGCAGCTCCCCCGTTTAGAGACTACCTATGAGGAATTGAAACTTTTGCTATTCCTCGGCGTTGTTTCAGCAGCCATTTGGTTTAGAGACTACCTATGAGGAATTGAAACCTGACGCACCACCAAAGAAACAGTCTGTTCTCTCGAAAGTTTAGAGACTACCTATGAGGAATTGAAACATTTGATAGCGAGCTGGCGCCTCTTCCTCTACGCTGGCGTTTAGAGACTACCTATGAGGAATTGAAACGAGAGACTAAAGAATAAGTAAAACGACCGTACTTCATGGTTTAGAGACTACCTATGAGGAATTGAAACACGATGAATGCACAAGGTATTCTGCAAGATGTAAACGGTTTAGAGACTACCTATGAGGAATTGAAACTTTTGTCTCCATTTTTGTGTTTACTTTGTCCCGTTTTTGTTTAGAGACTACCTATGAGGAATTGAAACTCCATTCTGAAACTTGTCAATAGTCAGTCGCAAACCAGTTTAGAGACTACCTATGAGGAATTGAAACATTGACATGTTTGCCCAGGGTATCCGAAACAAAATTGGGTTTAGAGACTACCTATGAGGAATTGAAACTTGATTCCTTGATTGGACCAGGAAAGAAAATTGAAGCAGTTTAGAGACTACCTATGAGGAATTGAAACTTGTGCTAAAGAGAGATATGAATCCGCCTAAAACAACCGTTTAGAGACTACCTATGAGGAATTGAAACCTGGAACGGACGGAACGGTAATTCCACTAGGAACCGAAGTTTAGAGACTACCTATGAGGAATTGAAACCTTTCATCCGTCGGAATCCCGCACACCGCTTCCCATTGTTTAGAGACTACCTATGAGGAATTGAAACGCTATCATCACCAGCGCTAACCCAGAAAAAGAGAAGCGTTTAGAGACTACCTATGAGGAATTGAAACGCCGAAATGGTACGGATGCGAAGGTATTGCTTCAAGAGTTTAGAGACTACCTATGAGGAATTGAAACGCTGCCTCAATTGCGAGTGTCATTGCGATGGCAGGTGTTTAGAGACTACCTATGAGGAATTGAAACGCGGGAAGTATCAAGCAAATCATTGATTGGTTTAATCAGTTTAGAGACTACCTATGAGGAATTGAAACAATACCTTTGCGGCTGGTTCAGCTTTTGGAGCTTCTGTTTAGAGACTACCTATGAGGAATTGAAACTCATGATTCGTATAGGTTGCTTCCGGCATCACTGGAGTTTAGAGACTACCTATGAGGAATTGAAACTCCGTGATGTCAACCAGCTTCCCTGCAATGGTTTTGAGGTTTAGAGACTACCTATGAGGAATTGAAACTGATTCTCAGTGCTTCAGTATGACCGAGGAGCAGTGGGGTTTAGAGACTACCTATGAGGAATTGAAACTTGAAAGAATATCTTTCTTTCAAGGTTCCTGGTAATGGTTTAGAGACTACCTATGAGGAATTGAAACATAGTCTTGGAAGGGGGTGAGGATATGAAAAATTGGTTCGGTTTAGAGACTACCTATGAGGAATTGAAACTTCCTAGCGGCATTCGACGTGGTGACCGCATCACAGTTTAGAGACTACCTATGAGGAATTGAAACTATCAGGAGGTGCGCAATGAAAGCAGGAAGTAAATTATAGTTTAGAGACTACCTATGAGGAATTGAAACTTGGATGCGCCAGTAGAGATTGATCCAGCGATTGATCCGTTTAGAGACTACCTATGAGGAATTGAAACTACGTGCCTTCCACATTCCCAACCAACACAGTCATACTGTTTAGAGACTACCTATGAGGAATTGAAACTTTCTAGTTTGGGTTGTCCCTCCAAATCCAAGATTAAAGTTTAGAGACTACCTATGAGGAATTGAAACATTGTACTCCTGAAGTAAAAATCGCTATCCTAACAGTTTAGAGACTACCTATGAGGAATTGAAACCCAAACACAACATGGGGAAGAGATGCAGCCGAGTCGATTGTTTAGAGACTACCTATGAGGAATTGAAACATCGATGAAGTGGGCTGGGGACGGGCAGAGAAGATGCGTTTTTAGATTGCCTATGAGAGATTGAAACAAGGCAAAAGGGAATTCCTGAGTACGATTTGTAAATGGTCGTGGTATATGCCAAAGAAGAAGTACTAACCTTTAAATATTGCCATTAGTCTAATTCATCTCTTCCCTATAATTTTGATAGTAAAAGTACACCAAGGACAACGATTAGGTGATAAATGGTTTTCCTGTTCCCTTTCTCAAAATTGTCGGGTATGATAAAATTAAAAAGTAGCATAATTTTAAAAAGGACGTCTGGTGTCGGTTACACCAAACGGTCATGCGATAGGCGATTTCCTCAATGGAGGATCAGCGTAATGAGGAAAGTAATCCACCACTAGCCGGCAAGCTCAAAGGTGGATTATTTTTTATGGTTGAATGACAGAATCACCACAACTAAGCTTGCAAAAGTTGCTGCAAGCATTAACGCTTCAAATACCGTCATTAGTACCACCCCTTTTCTTTCGGGGATGCGCTGACCAACCTGGAAAAATTTTATTCTATTAGATTATAGAGCCACTTAATCTAGGGACCTGAACAACTTCCAACTTCGGAAAAAACACCAAAGTTTTCTTTCTGGGTACTGATTAAAATCCTCATAGGAAATGGTTATACATAATAGTACATAAAGCTGTTTCAACTCTTAATAAGTTTTACATGGGTTAGATTATAACTTATATTGTGTCTTATGAAAAATTCTTAAGCTTTATGTATTATTTATAGAAATATTGAAATACAGAATATTACATGTTATTATTTGGATAACTGATAGTAAAAATTCTTAAACAGAAAAGGGATGGTTATTTGAGGTTAAAGATTACATTCAGCTTTCAAGATAAATTAATTCTTCCTTCTTCTTACCAGTTAGCCATCCAGAGTATGATCTATTCACTCATCACTGATAAAGAAATAAAAAGCTTTCTTCATGAAATTGGCTATAAACTGGAAAAACGCATATATAAACCATTTACCTTTTCATGGCTACAAGGAAAACATCAAATTAGAGAAGGAAAGATCATTTTTTCTTCTCCTGTAACGCTACATATCAGTTCATGTTGGGACCCGATGATTAAATCGCTTTGTAACGCTTTGTTGACACAGTCCTTTTTCACACTTCACCATCAAAAAATAAACATAGAAAACTTAGAAATGATGAAAGATCCTATCTTTAGTGAATCGATGCTTGTCCGAACCCTTTCACCCATCACGATGTACTCCACCGTAGAGATTCCTTCCGGGAGAAAAGTCACTCACTACTATGATATTCGCGATCCCGAATTTACAATTTTAATCCGCAATAATCTAATTAAAAAGGCTCGTGCATTCTTTAATCTTGACTTAAGTGAACGTCCTTTTTCATTTACTCCACATGGACAAGTACATGCCAAGCAACAAAAAACGATGAGATATAAAGGAACAGTAATTAAAGCATGGCATGGTGTTTTTTGTATGCAGGGTGATCCGCAACTGCAACAAATCGCTTATCAAACGGGAGCAGGCGGAAAAAATGGCCAGGGCTATGGCATGCTTTCTATCTATAAAAATTCCTAGCAAGGGTGGTGACGGGAAATGATTTCCGCTATTCGTGATCTGGGAGAATGGACGCAAAGCTACAACCAAAAAGAAGTGCTGGATGTTTTGATTGAAACGATTGATCCCAAAAATTATCCGTATGCAGTTATTTTATCCTTCCAAGACGATAAATGGGAGATTGAATTAGAAGAATATGATAAGTTTTCCTCGACTAAGTATCTCTACCGTCGTGGTTCTCCGAATGGAATCAATTATTCACCTACAGCGATGATTACTGAACTTCGCAAGACATTTACTGTTAAGTTTGCTGCCTGGTTTGAAAAGATACACAAAGAAAGCAAGGAAGAAGAATCTAAAGAACGATTCTCTATCATCAAAGTCGCGGAAATAATTGCGAAGGAAAAGGAACAAATTTTAAATGCAGTAGAGGAAAAATTGTCCGGAGTTAAGGAGGGAGCGTTTTTTACTGTAAAAATCGACGGAAAATATTTAAAGCAAATTCCCGTATTCACAGATATTTTTTTAAAGATGGTTAATGAAAAAGACATTCAGATTTCTTCTTCCGATCGTATGTGTTCCGTGTGCGGGGAAAAGAAAAGTTTGGTTATGGGAGGATCCTCTGCATTTAAATTTTACACAATTGATAAACCTGGTTTTATTACCGGAGGATTTGATGAAAGCCGCTCCTGGAGAAATTATCCTGTATGTATAGAATGTAATCTTCTGTTACAGGAAGGCAAACGTTTTTTAGAGGAAAATCTGCGATTTAGATTTTATGGGTTGAGTTATTTGTTAATTCCGCAATTTTTATTTGGGAAGCTATCTCTAAAAGATGATGTTATTGATCTTTTAAGCGACGAGGAGAAAAGGAAAAGTCTGAAGGAAGAAAGCGTTAATAATACAATTGCAAGTGAAGATGACATCCTACACTATTTGCAGGAGGAATCAGACCAATTAATGCTTCACCTGTTATTTATGCAAAAAGTGCAGGCGGCCGAGAGAATTTTATTGTTAGTTCAGGATGTGTTTCCTTCCCACCTCAGGAGAATATTCGAGGTGAAAAAGGATGTTGAACGCAAGTTTGCGAGGGGCGATGGAACATTGGAACTTTATAATTTTGGACGGATTCGCACCTTTTTTCAAAAATCGGATGAGGAAAAGAAAAATGCCGATTTAGATAAATACTTTCTGGAAATCACAGCGGCCGTTTTTCATGGTTCAGTGCTTGACATTCGATTTCTTATAACATTTTTTATGAAGGAGATCCGTCGTAAGTTTTTGAATAACGGGGAAAATGAGCAAAATGTTCGATGGGCTGTAAGGGATGCCTTAATGAATACTTTGTTCTTTGTACAGCTTGGTAATTTACCAAAAGAGGAGGGGAAACAAATGAAGGCTAGTCGTTTTGAATCTGTCTTTACGGAATACGGTCCACATTTAAACAAACCGGAAAAGAGAGCGTTGTTCTTACTCGGTAGTTTAGCGCAGTTATTGTTAGATGTTCAGAAGAAAATTCGCAATGCGCAACCTTTTGCGGAAAAATTGAAGGGATTGCGTATGAGGGAGAGTGATTTTTTAGGCTTATTGCCAGAAGTTAAGGAAAAACTTAGGCAATATGAGCAGGATAATCGTTATGAAGGATATGAACGTCATTTTGCCTCCGTGTTGGGCGAAGAGATTTCTAGTCTGTTATTGCAGGCGGGCTCCGGTTGGAAACTGTCAATTGATGAGATGAATTTCTATTTTTCAACTGGCATGTATTTGAAATACAACGTATGGACCGCAATCAAAGAACAAAGAGATACCAATGAAAAACAAATAATTGAATTGGAAAGTGGGGAATTAGTAAAATGAATCGTTCTGAACTGTTATTTTTATATGATGTTAGTTGGACAAATCCAAATGGGGACCCCGTGGATGAGAATAAGCCGCGCATCGATGAAGAAACGGGGAGAAATATCGTAACAGATGTCCGCTTAAAGCGTACCATTCGTGATTATTTACACGAGTACCGCGAGCAGGAAATTTTCGTACGAGAAATCGCTGATGAAGAAGGAATCCTTCAGGATGCCAAGCATCGAGCAGAAGATTTTCTTCTAATAGACGGTGAAAAGGTTTCTAAATCACAAATAAAAACCATTGGAGAAATGAAAAGTATTATTCGTAGTAATATGTTGCGTGATTGTATTGATGTTAGATTATTCGGAGGAACGATTCCAATCGAAAAAAGTGCGAAAGAAAAAAGTTCAATTACACTAACGGGACCCGTACAATTTCAGTTTGGAAGTTCACTGCACAGGGTGAAGTTGGAATATATCAAAGGAACCGGTGCTTTCGCATCTGGAGATGGACAAACTCGTAAAACCTTCCGCGAAGAATATGTTCTTCCGTATTCTCTTCTCTCTTTTTACGGAATTATCAATGAAAAGGCGGCTATACACACCGAGATGAATGAGGAGGATGTGTCTCTTCTTATAGATGGAATGTGGAATGGAACAAAGAATCTGATTTCCCGCAGTAAAGTTGGACAACAGCCACGCCTCTTACTACGCATTGTATATGGTCAGGACGGATTTCATATTGGTGAATTAAACAAACTTATTTCCTTTACGAGTGAAAAAACGGAGGAAGCAATTCGACACGTAACAGATGGAGTATTACAAATTGCCCCGTTAATTCAGAAATTAGAGGTAGAGCGAGAAAAGATTACCCGCATTGAATATAAAATAGATGAACAGCTCATCACCTCAAGTGATCTTGTGGCGGAATGTACAAGAATTGGAATCGAAGCTACGCCACTTGAATTATAAGGATGTGGAAGGTACATGAAAACCTTAGTTTTTGAACTATGGGGGGAATGGGGACATTTTCGCAAATATTATTCCACATCCTCACCAGTAACATTTTCTATTATTCCTCCGACGGCGGCATTTGGGGTTGTTGCAGCCATTTTGGGATTGAGCAAAGAAAATAATGAATATTTAAAAATTCTTAACGAAGCAAAGACACTTATCGGGATTAGGCCATGTAGTCCAGTGAAGAAAACAACACTTGGTCTCAATCTAATTAACACAAAGGGAAAAGTATGGGTGCCAAAATCAAGAAAAGAAGGCGCACGTACGCAAATACGGACAGAATTTTTACGGAATGCTCATTTTCGCCTCTTTGTTTCGATGGAGAATAAAGAACTTTATGAACAACTAGTTGAGCAGGTGAAACATCATCGTACATACTATACATTATCATTGGGCCTAAGTGAGAACGTAGCGAACTTTGCGTATGTTGGAGAAATTGAAGCTGTGAAAAGGTATTCGGCGGGACAGGCTTTTCCAATTCATACAGCTATTCCTTTATGCCTGGTACGTCCGAACGGCATTCCTTTTACAGAAGGAAAATATTATGGAAAAGAAAGATTACCGGTCGAAATGAATGAAGAACGTGTTGTTTCTTCTTATAAGGAGTGTTTAATTGAGATGAAAGGCCAGGAAATTGTAGCAGATATAGAATGGTATTGGGAGGGCGGTCCCTATCGTTTTGTGTTTCTAAATGAGCAGGAGGTAGAAAGATGATAGAGTTGTTTTCCCATCCCGATCAATCTCTTCGTAAACATCTGGCAGGTGTTCTTGAGATGTCCGTGGCCAGTCTGGAAAATCGACGAGCTTCTGGCTGGGATCCTATCCAACTGAATCACGCCGTTAACATAGCAGCTATCTTTCATGATTTTGCGAAAGCAACGTCGTACTTTCAAACATATATCACCTCTGAAAAAAAGAGGAAGACGGCTCAAAGCTCACATACGATGCTTTCGGCTATTGTAAGTTATTATGTGGCGATGCATGTTTTACAGGGGGAAGAGGAAGAAGTTCTTCTCTCCTCCCTTTTTGTTTTTATGGCTGTAAGGCGGCATCATGGAAATATCCACGAGTTCAATACGGAAATAAATGCTTTGCAAGATAAAAGAGATTTATTGTTACAGCAGGCTGCGGCTATCCAGTATGATGAATGGAATAAAATAGTGGAAATCTTATCTAGCGAATTGCCTTTTTCCTTGCAAGGTGTCACTCCATTTACTGTAGAGAAGGTACAATCATGGGTTAATACGTTTTATGATGAGATAGGAACGCTGCGTCGCTGGTTAAAGAAAAGATATGGGAAACGGAATATAAACAATGGATTATCTGACTATTTTAAATATTGTGTGTTGTATTCTCTTTTACTTGATGGGGATAAAAACCAGGCTGCCCTGCGGGACATGATGTATCATGGACGAAGATTAATCGCAGCCGATACAGTAGATCATTATAAAAGGCAGCAGCAATGGGACGCCTCTTTTATGAACAATTTGCGCGAGCAGGCGTATGAAGAAGTGAGTAAAATAATTGATACAGCGGGAGGAAGATTGTTCTCTATTAACTTGCCGACAGGGATGGGCAAGACGATTACTTCATTAAACGCTGCTTTGCGTCTGCGCGCCAGGAGACAACACGAAACTGGAATAGCTCCGCGGATTATTTACAGCCTCCCATTCTTAAGTGTTATTGATCAAAACTTCTCTGTATTTGAGAAGATATTACAGACCGGTATTGATAAACTTGATTATAGCTATTTGATAAAGCACCACTCATTAATTGATCCTTATGAGCAAGTAAATGCTCCAAATAGGGAGAAGGATGAGCAGGAAGAGTATAATTTCGATCAAGCGCAAATCTTGGTTGAAGGTTGGAATAGCGAAATTATCTGTACTACCTTTGTGCAGGTTTTCCAAACACTGTTAACAAATAGAAATAAAGCATTACGTAAGTTTCATCGATTTTCTCACGCCATTATTGTGTTAGATGAGGTGCAGGCAATTCCCGTTAAATATTGGGCACTGATGCGTGAAATGATACTTGAGTTAACTCGGGGTATGAATACCGATGTTATTTTGCTTACGGCAACAGAGCCTAAAATTTTTTCTCAGGAAGACGTAGTTGTGTCCCTCTGTGATAGAGACAGGTATTTCTCTGAGATGAATCGTATTTCGATTATTCCTTGTATAAAAGAAAAGATGACGGTGCAGCAGTTTGCGGAATCTTTAGAGCTAGATAATGAAAAAAGCTATCTTTTTATTTTAAATACGATTGACGCTGCAAAAGAATTACATGCTATTTTAAGCAAAAATTTAGAAGAGGATATTGGTTTTCTATCTACACATATAATTCCAAAACAGCGCTTGCAGCGTATTAAAGAGATACAGAAGGGAAAATACCGGATTGTCGTGAGTACGCAGCTTGTAGAGGCTGGAGTAGATATAGATTTTGATATTGTATACCGAGACCTTGCGCCGCTAGATTCCATTAATCAATCAGCGGGTCGCTGTAATCGGCATAATCGACGAACGGGTACATTATACGTTGTGAACTTATGCAAAGGGGAAAGAATGATTCCTTATGCCCAATCAATATATGGAAGGATTTCTCTTGAAGTAACAAAATCTATTTTAAACAAACATGAAGAAATCCCGGAACCTTTATTACTACCATTAATTGAAAACTATTTCGATGAAGTGAAGGAAAAGTCGAGAAGTGAATCATCCATGTTTTTGAACAGTGTTAAAACTCTCTATTTTACGGGGGAAAGCGATGATCGCCGAATTCCTATTTCTGAATTTCAATTAATTGAAGAAACGTACAAAAAAATGGATGTTTTCGTTGAAGTTGACGAAGAAGCAGCAAGCATTTGGGAAGAATACAGTGAAATTCTTGAAATCCAAGATGCATTGGAGCGCTACAAACGTTTTGCGCGATTAAAAAAATCATTCCAAGAGTATGTTATCTCTATTCCATATCATGTAGAGAACCGTCCACCGTTATTACATGAACAAATTTGTTTTGTGAGTAACTACGGAAAGAAAGATTATTACGATGATTGCACCGGATTTATCACGAAAGGGGTGCCTGCAATCTGGTGATTACTGTTACAGGAACACTCGTCTGGTACTATCACATTTGTCCTCGTGAAACATGGCTC
This sequence comes from Aneurinibacillus danicus, assembly GCF_007991215.1. Classification (GTDB taxonomy): domain Bacteria; phylum Bacillota; class Bacilli; order Aneurinibacillales; family Aneurinibacillaceae; genus Aneurinibacillus; species Aneurinibacillus danicus. The sequence continues at coordinate 2,971 of NZ_BJXX01000126.1, read as the reverse complement.
ATCGCCCATCAAATTGTCGCTGACCAGGACGACTCAAACGTTGAATACGGCCGTTTTCTCCAAGAGCATGTATATGAACGTGAGAAAAAAGAATTGACAATCGGCCACCTAAAAGTTGACGTTATGAAGTCGCGGGAAGGACAACTCATCATTGGAGAAGTAAAGAAAAGCTCTGCCTCCCAGGAAAGCGCAAGAATGCAGCTTCTTTTTTACTTATATGAGCTAAAACAAATGGGGATTGAAGCGGAAGGAGAACTCCTTTTCCCGGAAGAACGGAGGAAACAGCGGGTTGTACTAGATGAAGCAGGAATCCGGGAAGTAGAGATTCTAAAAGAAAAAGTAGTTGATATCGTAAGCAAACAACTGCCACCTCCCCCTATGAAAATAAAATGGTGTCGTAACTGCGCATACCGTGAACTGTGCTGGGCATAACGGAATACCAGGAGATGAGAGGGAAGACATGAAAAAAAGCATATATATTTTTACTACAGGCTCCATATCCCGCAAAGATAACACGCTGTGCTTTGAAACAGAGCAGGGAAAGAAGTACATTCCTGTTGAAGATACTAAGGAGATTTTCTTGTTTGGTGAAGTCGATTTTAATAAACGCATGCTGGAGTTTATTTCCCAAAAAGAGATTTTGCTTCATATGTTCAATCATCATGGATATTATATGGGAACATTTTATCCGCGCGAACACCTGAACTCAGGCTATATGATTCTTCAGCAGGCCCAGGCCTATCTCGATGAAGGTAGGCGCAGGGATATCGCTATGAAATTCGTATACGGTGCGATGGATAACATGCAGCAGGTGCTGCGTTATTACAAGAATCGTGGAATACATGTTGAGGATATACTGGATTCCCTGTCGAGCCTGGTGAACAGACTTCCGGCATGCGAAACCATTGAACAGATGATGGCGATCGAAGGGAATTATCGCGAGCAGTATTACCAGGCGTTTGACAGGATTATCGATGAGAAAAATTTTGTGTTTGAGGGTCGGTCACGCAGGCCGCCGTTAAATCGTCTCAATGCCTTAATTAGCTTTGGTAACTCTGTATTATATACAATAGCTCTTAGCGAGATTTATAAAACACATCTTGATCCGCGGATCGGCTATCTACATACAACTAATTTCCGAAGATTTTCATTGAATCTTGATATAGCTGAAATCTTTAAACCAATTCTTATAGACAGGCTAATTTTTACTTTGCTGGGTAAAAAGATGATTACAGCCAAGGATTTCGAGAAGAAGCTGGATGGAGTGATTTTAAACGAGAAGGGGAGACGTACATTTCTGGAGGAACTTGAAAAAAGGCTGACAACTACAGTGAAGCACCGTGAACTGGGACGGGAAGTGTCTTATCGCCGGCTTATTCGAATGGAAGTATATAAATTGCAAAAACATATCATGGGGGAAAAAGAATATGAGCCCTATGTCTCACGCTGGTAAGGAGGCAGGGAAGCATGTTTGTTATTCTTGTTTATGACGTTGGCGTAAAGCGTGTGGGAAAAGTGTTGAAAACGGCGAGGAGGTATCTTACCTGGGTGCAGAATTCGGTTCTTGAGGGGGATATTAGCGAGACAAATTTTAAAAAGTTGAAGGCGGAGTTGCTTATGAAGATTGTTCCTGGAGAGGATTCATTGATTTTCTATACGTTTCGCACGAAAAATTATTCGAAGCGGGAAGAGTATGGGTTGAAAAAAGGAGGGGAAGATATTTTCTTGTGAATGGAAAAGGAGTGGGTGTTTTGCTGTCGTCGTCCATCGGTAATGCAAAAAGGCCGGGGGATCGACGACAGTGAAATGTAAGAACTGGTAGGGTTTTTGACGAAAAGACAGATTTTATTGATCGATGTTCAAAGAGAGGGAAGTAGTGGTTTTATGCGGGAAAAATGGGTTTGTAGCATACCTATGAGGAATTGAAACACATCATTGATTGTCTCAATTTTGGCTGGTTGTTTTGGTTTGTAGCATACCTATGAGGAATTGAAACCATCCTCCGCATTCGCTACCGGCAACGCTTCCGGAGGTTTGTAGCATACCTATGAGGAATTGAAACACGGCTCTTTTTTCTGTTCTTCTCTCTTTTCTTTTTCTGGTTTGTAGCATACCTATGAGGAATTGAAACTTTTTGCCCAGAAAGAAGGTGAAAACATGGCAATGGTTTGTAGCATACCTATGAGGAATTGAAACACGGTTCAAGAGAGACAGGTTGAAATACACCTTGTCGTTTGTAGCATACCTATGAGGAATTGAAACCGGATACGTTGATCGAGGACGAAGATTTATACCGAGTTTGTAGCATACCTATGAGGAATTGAAACTCGTCAACGTGTAAACTGGCGGGATCAGACGCCTGCAAGTTTGTAGCATACCTATGAGGAATTGAAACACGAAATGATATTCGAAATTAAGCAGGATGCCGCAAGGTTTGTAGCATACCTATGAGGAATTGAAACCTTCTACCACAGTTCCTCTTGGCTTTTTCGAGCGAAGTTTGTAGCATACCTATGAGGAATTGAAACTAAACTAACGCCGAAAGGAGTCGATACTTCGTATGATGGTTTGTAGCATACCTATGAGGAATTGAAACATCTGCGTTGGACTTGCGGACATACTTTGCTCGAAGCCGTTTGTAGCATACCTATGAGGAATTGAAACACGCGTGATCTACGACTATATTCTCGCAGGTATATCGCGTTTGTAGCATACCTATGAGGAATTGAAACTCGATTTTCTTCGCATACTTGTTAATCGTCGCCATGTTTGTAGCATACCTATGAGGAATTGAAACCGCTCACCGATTTTCTTTTCCATGGCCTTGCTGTTCAGGTTTGTAGCATACCTATGAGGAATTGAAACAATACTCCGAACGCATGCAGGCTGAAGACCGCTGCCACAGGTTTGTAGCATACCTATGAGGAATTGAAACCACTTCAAAAAGTTGCGTGTTTGTGTATTGCTTGTT
>NZ_BJXX01000125.1 GCF_007991215.1 Aneurinibacillus danicus | reverse complement strand
CTGCATCCCTACATCTTCATAGGCGGTGGTCATGGGTTTGTAGCATACCTATGAGGAATTGAAACTGACCAAATACAAATGTCGGTTCATCCCATCCATAAGGTTTGTAGCATACCTATGAGGAATTGAAACATGTGGTCATTGGGCTACTTGCTCATGAAAGTCAGTGGGTTTGTAGCATACCTATGAGGAATTGAAACTGGTTTGAAAAATAGATAAACTGGCCGCTAGTTAATGTGTTTGTAGCATACCTATGAGGAATTGAAACAATTTGTTCGTAGTAAATTAGTGTTGTTTTAATCATAGTTTGTAGCATACCTATGAGGAATTGAAACTGGCATACGAGTTCTCGCTCGGTGGATAAAGGTGGTGCGGTTTGTAGCATACCTATGAGGAATTGAAACTCCTCTTCATATGAAAAGCCGACAAGGTGAGTCACCTGGTTTGTAGCATACCTATGAGGAATTGAAACTAGCAACAAAAGGAAAGGGATGAATTACATGGCAAAGAAGTTTGTAGCATACCTATGAGGAATTGAAACAATTTTGACTTATTAAAGTTCGCTCACTATATTATAACGTTTGTAGCATACCTATGAGGAATTGAAACTATATCGAATCTGCTGGACTTAGATCCGGACATCGAGTTTGTAGCATACCTATGAGGAATTGAAACATCATCGAGGAAAGGCTGGGCACTTGCCCGGCAGGCGTTTGTAGCATACCTATAAGGAATTGAAACGAAATCGAGCAGGGCAAGAGGTGGAGATTTTCGCTGGGTTTGTAGCATACCTATGAGGAATTGAAACTGGTGTGCGAGTCTTGGCTCGTTGGGTGAAGGTGGTGCGGGTTTGTAGCATACCTATGAGGAATTGAAACGGCTCTATGCCCTCAAGGAACTCAGACCACCAAGGAGTTTGTAGCATACCTATGAGGAATTGAAACCTCTCCTGACGAACTACGTACGCGTTTTGCATCCTTTGTTTGTAGCATACCTATGAGGAATTGAAACATCTCATCCACTTCGGCTTTCGTCATGCCCGCCAGCGTTTGTAGCATACCTATGAGGAATTGAAACGTAAGTGATTTCTCTCGACAGGGCTATCGAGTTCCCAGGTTTAGAGACTACCTATGATTCGCAATTTGTCCGCAAAAAAATCCTTTGCAATGGAAAAGTACAGATCATTCCTGTTCAAATCCAATACAAAGGACTTCAGTTCTTTCTGTTATCTCTTCATCAATGTTTCGCCTCGTCTTCTATTTTGAAGGCGCTCCTGTACGGGCATCGACATCAGCAACACCCCGAACAAAATCAGTAAACCGCCGGTAAAGAACGAGACGCTAAGATGCTCGCCCAGCAGCAACCAGCCCAGCAGCGCTCCGACAACCGGCTGAAAAAAGAAAAACATCGAGCCGGTTCCGGCTTCCACCATGTGCATGCCTTTGTTCCACAAATAGAACGCTCCCGCAGTCGATACGATTCCAAGATAGAGAACCGCAAACCATACAGAAGGTTGATCCAGACCGTTTACCGGAAGAAACTGCCACTCGATCACCATCACAGGCGTTGTAAAAAGAAACGCCCAGAAAATTGAATAGGTAGTCACTACGAGCGGTGAATAACGAAGCGCCGCTTTTTTCGCCAGTACAGACAGTAAAGCCCACGTCACCGCAGCTCCGATAAGCGCCAGATTGCCTGGCAGCTTTCGGCTGTCGCCCAGCAGTTGAACGTCCCAGCCGACCACAACGATTACACCGATCATCGCCAGGAGAAGTGCTGTCATCTTCCGTCCGGTAATCGGCTCACCCAGCATATAAGAAGCGAACAGAACAATAAATACAGGACTCGCCGAAGTCAGAATCGCTCCCATATGGGCGGAAGACAGCCCTGTTCCGATGAACTGCAGGCCAATGGACAAAAAGTATCCGACAAAACCGATCGACATAAATAGACGCCAATCTCTGGCCAGAGGCTGACGCAATCCCTGCCTGACCACAAAAAGCCACAGAAAAGTCAGGCCGACAGCGTAGCGCAGCCACAAAAGCGTGAAAGGCGGGAGAAAATCCAGGGCCATCTTGCTTACGACATACATGCCGCCCCAGATGCTGGCGGCGGCGGATAGGGCCAGGTAGCCCAGTGTGTTTTTATTGACTTGTTTCATTATTATGATACCTCCGTTCGCGTAATTTCGGCGTAACGGGGCATCTTGTCCCCGCTACGAAAGGCGAACGGCGGGTACATCCCATTCCTGACGGATCGGCTGCATAAGCGGCCCTCCTTTCTGCCAATGAACTCCATACATTTACATTTTCGCACTGATTTTGCAATCTTCCAACAAAAACTTCTGGATATCGCACATTCCAACAAAATTCAGCGCGTTAAATTGCGCGAATTGTCGGACGATTATTATGTTCTTTTTCCGGCTTGTCCGTTATACTGAAATCACCAGAAACGGACAGGGAGGAATAAAGCATGAATACCCAATTTGAACAGGAGACTTTCTCATACTACAAGGAAGGAGTGCTGACCTGGATTCATCTGAACGAAACAGGTGAAAACGAAGCGGAGACTGCGTCGTTTCCCTGGCAGGAGCGGACATGCCGTTTTACACGGGACCTGCGTACACTGGATGTCGTACAGGAACAGCACAAAGAGGGGGCATGGCTGGCAGCGGTGGACGAGAAATCGTATGGGTATGCGGAGGCGGGGTACTGGGATACAGGATGAAACGCGGCCGGGTTCTTTTTCTTCTTTTTTCGCCGCGAACGCTCTTCCTCGTACAGGTCAAAGTCGCTGCTCCTCTGTCATCAGCGACCGAACGTCGTACTCCTCCTTCATTTTCAGCGACTTCTCCTTTTTCTTGCACTTTTCCGATTCATCCCTCCCATTGTATAGCGCTCCGGACGATTTGTTATAATGGAAGAAAAAATGTCTGGAGATAGGTTATGAATCCCATTTTACAAGTGCAAGACTTGACTGGCGGATATCGGAAGAAGCGCCCGGTCATTCATAACATTACGTTTACCGTTTATCCGCATGAAATGGTCGGCCTCATCGGTCTAAACGGTGCGGGGAAGAGTACCACAATCAAGCATATTCTCGGTCTGTTGCAGGCTTCAGAAGGTTCGGTTCGTATTCACAATCAGACGCTCGAAGAAGCACCGGAAGCGTACCGCTCATCCTATACCTATGTGCCCGAGTCGCCGCTTGTCTATGAGGATTTAACGCTCTGGGAGCACATGGAACTCACGGCGATGGCGTACGGATTGGAGCGCAGGGTGTTTGAAGAGCGAACCGCTCCGCTGCTTGAAGAGTTTAATATGAAAGACAAACGGGACATATTTCCGCAGCACATGTCCAAGGGCATGCGCCAGAAAATGATGATTATGAACGCGTTTCTTGTGCAGCCCTCGCTTTATATTATCGACGAGCCGTTTGTCGGTCTGGACCCGATCGGGATTCGTTCGCTGCTGGAGCTGATGGTGAAGATGAAAAATACAGGAGCCGGCATCCTGATGAGCTCGCATATTCTATCGACGGTGGAGCGGTACTGCGATAAGTTTGTGGTACTGCATGGCGGACGGATCCGCGCGGCGGGGACGCTGGCGGAGATTCAGCGTCAGGCAGGCATGGAAGGTGCGCCGCTGGACGACGTATTCTATGAGCTGACAAAGGACGGGGACCGATGATGGACATTCGACGGCTCTGGAATCAGCGCATGGGCGCGTTTACGAAAGAAGCGCTTGGCTATACCCGTTATATAGCCAATAGCGGCACGATTATGTTTCTTGTATTTGCGTTTATCGGCTCCGCGTATTATTATTCTCAACTGCTGGACAAGCTGCCGCGTACGTACCCGATCGAATGGCTGATTGCGTTTCTGTTTTCGCTGCTTATCACGGGTGGCACGGTGCGTACATTTTTAAAAGAAGCGGATCTGGTGTTTCTACTGCCGGTAGAGGCGAGAATGGGGCTGTATTTTAAGTCGTCCATTCGCTATACATTCGTGTTTCATGCCGTGTACATATTTTTACTTCTGCTTGCGGTGTGGCCGCTCTATACCCATAGAATGGGGGAGAGGGCGGAGCCGCTTGTGTTGCTTCTCGTATATTTGCTGATGCTGAAGTTGGTAAATTTGCTGGGAAAGTGGCAGGAACAGCGTCTGCGGGAGCAAGGCGCCAGAATCATTCATATATTCGTGCGCTGGCTTGCTAATGCGGCGGTGCTGTTTGTGCTGTTCTCGCAAGGGTTTATGGCGGACAGCATTATCGCTTTGCTTGTGTTTCTTGTCGCGGCGTTTTTCTATTACCGGGCGCTTTCGCGTGAGCCCATTCACTGGGAGCATCTCGTATGGACGGAGAACAGGATGCTGGCAAGGTTCTATTCGTTTGCGAATCAGTTTGTCGACGTGCCGCACAGGCAGAATAAGGTGCGGAGCAGAAGCTGGGCGGCGAATGCGGTAAACCGGGTGGCGTTCAAGCAGAAGAATACGTATATGTATTTGTATGGCAAAGTGTTTGCCCGCTCGGAACTATTGCCGATGTTTCTCCGGCTGACCGTCATCGGGTTGCTGATCATTGGTTCTATTCAAGATGAGTGGGGAAAGGTGGCGGCGTACTTTATCGTATTGTCGCTGACCGGGACCCAGCTATCGACATTGCGGCAGCATTACCGCCACGTGTTCTGGACACATATTTATCCCGTTCCGCTTATGGCGAGACGGGAGGCGGTTGTGCGGGTTGTATTTGTTATGATGCTGGTGCAGGCCGCTGTTTTGTATACGGCGGTGTTTGTTCCGTTCTCGGCGGGCTGGCATCTGATGACGGCGCCGTTGATCGGTATCGTTTTTTCGTATATGTATAGCTTTAGGATGCTGCGTGGAAAGCTGATGGAAAAGTAGCTGCAATCGGACCATCCCTCTATAATGCAAGTGTTTCTATAAGGAAAAAAGTTTTCCTTTAACGCAAAAAATTTTCTTTACCCTACAATGCTAGTTACCGGCAAAAAGGTTTCTCTAGACCCACACGAAACTCGTCTGATAGCATACTTATACAGAATACGTGGGGGTCTGAATGAATGGAAGAGCAGCAATATAATAATTTGAAAATGGGAGAGCACGGTGCCTGGGTTAGCATTATCGCGTATCTTGTGCTGTCCGCTTTAAAGCTCATTATCGGATATCTAACTGCTTCCAAAGCGCTAATGGCAGACGGTTTGAATAATACAACGGATATTATGGCCTCCGTTGCAGTGCTCATCGGCCTGCGCTTCTCGCGCAAACCGCCGGACGAAGACCATCCGTACGGCCATTGGCGCGCAGAGACGGTCGCTTCGTTGATTGCTTCCTTTATCATGATGGTAGTAGGTCTGCAAGTGCTGTATAACGCCGGAAAATCCATCGTCGATTTTCGCGTGGAAACGCCGGATCTGCTGGCGGCATGGACTGCTCTGGGAGCGGCGGCAATAATGTACGGTGTGTATCGATTTAACAGGAATCTAGCACGTAAGATTAACAGCCAGGCTGTGATGGCCGCGGCCAAAGATAATCTGTCGGATGCCTGGGTCAGCATCGGTGCGGCGGTCGGAATCTTTGGTGCGCAGTTTAATCTCCCGTGGCTGGATCCGCTGGCTGCGGTGATCGTCGGCTTCATGATTTGCCGCACGGCTTGGGAGATTTTTCGGGAAGCTTCGCACAGTCTGACGGACGGATTCGACGAGCAGGAGCTGGCGAGACTGCGCAAGACGGTAGAAAATATCCGGGGAGTAAAGATGATCGATGACATTAAAGCCCGGGCGCATGGCAATATAGTACTCGTGGATGTGGTTATCCATGTGGACCCCCGTTTGAATGTAATAGAGAGCCACCGAATTACGGAGGAGATTGAGGAAAAGATGCGGGAGGAGCACGGCATTATGAACGTACACGTCCATGTAGAGCCGTGGAAAGAGTAAAGCCCGGTAAATAAGCCGGAGTCTTGCTCTGACACGTACGGAATGCTCCCCGATAAAGCTTCATGTTTGCCTGCGCCGCTCGATTTCCCGTAACCGTTTTTTCACAAATTGCGCAAACTTATGATTCTGCTGTAATTCAAAAATCATAAGTGATTTGCGGAAGAATTCGATCGCCTGCTTCTTTTTGCGCAATTGAAGCAGGTTTTCCCCTTTCTGATAATGAAACTCCCCGAATAAATATAGGTATTCGTGCTGCAGGCACAGTGCAAGCCCCTTATCGCAGTATTTCAACGATACAACATAATCTTCGAGAACAGTCAGCACTTTGGCGTAATTGTAGAACAATCGGAGGTAAATCGTGTAATCCTGTACAAATGCCACACCGCTCATATGTTGAATGGCCATGGAGAAAATATCCATCGCTTCTTTGTACCGGCCTTCTTCGCTGTAAATAATACCGATACTGTTTAGTATTTCAATTTCTTTCTCCGTATAATTTTCCGTGCTGACGGCCAATTTCATTGCTTCATTCAGCAGCTCCAGGCTTTTCTCTACATCCTGTTCAAGATAGTACGCGCAGATGCCTTCATGCCAGGCGAGAAACTGCCGATTTTCCCGGTTTTGGAATATCGGGTTATTGCGCTCGGTCTTAATGAGTGCGGACACTTCTTCATAATTCCGCTCCCGGATTAGCTTGCGAATTTGATAGAAAAACTCCTGAACATAGGTGAACTGGGGATTCTCCATTCGATCGAAAAAGTAATCCAGCGTAATCCCCAGTCGTTTGGCGATATAGTAAAGAATTTCGGCGGAGGGAATCACTTCGCCTCTCTCGATTTTGCTGATGAGTGCCTGGGTACAAATGCCTTTTGCCAGCTCCGTCTGTGAGATGTTTAAATACTTCCTAATTTCCCGGACGACTTCTCCAATTCGTTGAATACTCATGCAGCAGCTCCTATATAATTATTTTTATAGCTATGTATGCATTTGCAAGCAAAAGCTCGAAAATGCGTTTTTTTCCCTGAAAATGCCCTTTCAGCCTAAATTCGTAATTAAATGTAATATATTATCATGGAACTAACATATATTTCATATTTCTAAAGGTTGAAAGGAGGGTACTAAAGTGAAGAACAAATTCCTCTCACTAGTCGTTACGGCCCTTATATTTATAAGTATTAGCGGAATTCCGACTACCAAAGAAGTGGATAAAGAATCAGTAAAAAATACTCAGGATACAGTAAATGCTATCCTTCGCCTTCCTTACCAACACTAATTAGTTTCTGGCTGAAGGGAGAGAAAAGAGAAATGAGAAGAAAGTATTCATTGGAGTTTAAGAGGGAAGTAGTTAAAGACGCACTTGTAGAAAAAAGTCTTAGTCTGGTAGCCAGGAAATACAGACTTAACAGCAAGATGATTTATCGTTGGGTACATGAATATAAGCAGGGCAAATTCAGTTCATAGCAAAAAGCATGGGAATACTGCTTTTTCATAGTATCCCCATGCTTTTTTTTCGAAAATTTAGAATAAATAAGGAGAGAAGAAAGAAGATCCAGGAAAGAAAAAGGCGAAAGCCTTTTTCTTCCGTAAATCTCAGTTTTTCCTCCCTTCCCCCGTTCAGGCAACCTTTCTTATAACAACCAGATTATTTCACTACAACCCTATACTCTCTCATCCACATATCCACCTGCACCAGATATGCGAAAAATTGCGGCACATTCATCAACTGGCCGAACCAGGGCATATGCACTGAAGCCAGATTCAGACTGGCAAACTCCTTGACGGCTTTCACATTAATGAACGGCAGAATCGGTGACGAGGTGTCATGTAAGACCGCCAGCGCCTTATCGCGTACGGAGGTCAGGTAAGACGGGTTGTGCGTTTTCGGGTAGGGACTCTTGCGCCGCATCAGAACATCGTCCGGCAGTGCACCGCGCAGCGCCTGACGCAGGATGCCTTTCTCCCGCTCGCCGTACGTTTTCATGGACCACGGCACATTCCACATATATTCCACCAATCGGTGATCGCAGAACGGCACCCTTACTTCAAGGCCTACCGCCATGCTCATGCGGTCTTTGCGGTCCAGCAGCGTCGGCATCCAGCGCGTCAGGTTCAGGTAGAACATCTCGCGAATGCGTGCATCATGGCCGCTTTCGCCTTGAAGCCGGGGTACTTCATCCAGCGCTTCCTGATAGCGGTCCTTTACGTACGCTTCCAGATCGACCTCCGCATGCAGATCGGATGAGAAAAATTTCGTTTTCTCTCTCAGGTTGCGCGCCCAGGGAAAAGTGGTTGCCGAGAGTGCTTCTTCCCGATGAAACCAGGGATACCCGCCGAACACTTCATCCGCACACTCTCCCGATAAAGCCACTGTCGCTTTTTTCTTGATTTCGCCGCAGAACAGATACAGCGAGCCGTCAATATCGGTCATGCCGGGTAAATCTCTGGCATGAAGCGCCACCGGCAGAGAGTCGATAAGGTGCTGCGTATCAAAATAAATATCGTGGTGTATGGAGGCGAGGTGTTCTGAAACGCGCTTGGCCCAGGGAGCGTCCGCATTTGGTTGAAATTCGTTTGCCCGGAAATGTATGTCATTATCTACGTAATCAACGGAGAAGGTGTGCAGCGGTCCCATTCCCCGCTCTTGAAACGCCTGCGCCGCAAAGGCGGAAATGGCGCTGGAATCAAGTCCGCCGGACAGCAGAGTGCAGACCGGTACATCGGCTACAAGCTGCCGGATGATGCTGTCGCCGAGCAGATGGCGAATCGTATCAATCGTTGTTTCCAGATCGTCCGGATGTGCATGGCTATCCAGTGACCAGTAGCGTTTCGTTTTCATTCCGTGCCGGGTGTGCAGGAGATAGGAGGCCGGCAATAATTCGAAGACATTATGGAATACGCCGACACCCGGCGTGCGCGCAGGACCCAGGCCAAAGATTTCAGCCAGCCCCTCCCTGGTAATCTCCGGTTTAACGGCAGGATGGGCAAGCAGTGCTTTAATCTCTGATCCAAAAATAAAACTTGAACCCTGCTGGGTATAAAACAGCGGCTTTACACCCAGCCGATCGCGGGCAAGAAACACGCTTTCTTCGTTATGTGACCAGATGGCAAATGCGTAAATACCATTCAGCTTCTCCAGACATTCAGGTCCCCATTCGATATAGGAGACAAGCAGTACTTCTGTGTCAGAGGTAGTAGTGAAGCGATAACCGCGTGCTGCCAGTTCGCCGCGCAAGTCGTCCGTATTGTACAATTCCCCGTTATAAACAAGCGTATAGGTCTCACCGCCGTGTGTCCGGCTCATCGGCTGTACGCCGCCCTCGGGGTCGACTACAATCAGGCGGCGGTGGGCGAAGCCGGCATGCCGCGATGTCCAGATTCCTTCACTGTCAGGTCCGCGGGGAACGAGCGTTTCAGCCATCTCTTCAAGGATCGCCCGTTGCCCGGTGAGGTCGGCCTGCCAATCTATCCACCCTGCGATTCCGCACATAATCATCCCTCCACTTCTAATCATAACCCAGTACTACACTATGCCTATGATGTACGAATGGGTGCCTGGCCCGGAAAAAACAGCCCGAGTAACCGGAGGAAAAACGGTCAACACTAGAAGGAGAAGAAGTAAGCCTAACGAGGAGGCGATACGATACAATGGAAAACCAGGGGAAGAAACGGATCGGCCAGGAACCGGCCGATACATCCATGCCGCATCAAATTGATGCGCCGGAGCGAGCAGAGGCGAACCAGAAGTTGAAGCAGCCGTTTACAAATCAATACGGTGTCGTGATCGGAGACAGTTTTTATGATTCAGCCAACTCTCCGCTGAACAACTGGAGCAAGGAGGTAGATCCGGCGATTATGGCCGGAGACGAGTGGGTTCATCCGACCAACGATATCGGATGGAACACGGCGGAGAATCAGGCGCTGCTTGAAGAAGGCTATATTCCGGGAAGCGGCCAATTTATGCACCCAAGCAAGGACGTCAGCTATCGTAATGATTAAAGAAGTGCGGCGGAAGCAATTTTTCCGCCGTATTTTCATTTGGAGGGGAAAGAGGAGAAAGCGGAAGGCACGATTCAGAAGCAGGAGAAAATGTGGTATGATGAAAAGTAACGTGTATTATATGCTGGTACACTAGTAGCCGAGTAAGGAAGGGAACGTACGTTATGAGCAACGAGTTTCGTGTATGTGATGAATGTAAGATGATTAATATAAAAACATTGGTGCCTCGGCTGAAAGAAATCGATGCGGACGCCGAAGTAGAGCTGGGCTGTCAATCGTACTGCGGAATCGGCTTTAAAAAGCACTTTGCCGTGGTGAATGGCCGCTATTTAACTGCACTTACGGAAGATCAACTGATTGAAAAGGTGAGGAAGCATTTGAAAAAATAAGCCGGACAGGACAGGGGAACATGAATATTTAATACTGCCCCGGACCAGCTGGACAGCAGTATACACAGAAGAAGGCGCGCCTCGTATCCCCTGTGTTTTTGAGATGCGTGGCGCCCTATTTTATGCCTGAACTACATTACGTTTCTTTCTTCTTCTCTTTTCTCTTCCTTGCCCCAGAAACGGTTTGCCCAGCGGAACAACAGCATACCCATTGCTAAATATCCGAAGGCCATATTGAAGTAGAACAGGGTCCACCACAGGAATGTAGAGTCTGCACGTGGTGCGCTTAACGGTAGTATTTCCGGCAGCATAATCCACATTGCGACAACGAACGGAACTTGCAGGATTGCCAATGCCTTCTGGCGAAGGCGCCAAAGCAAGAGAGGTGCCACACTTGAAAATACCAGGTTGATAATCAGTAAGTCCATAATTGTTTCCTCCTTCTTTTCTGCTTCCACAGAAGAAAACGCTTCCAAACCTGTTAACAATAAAGTGCGACGGTTGCTGTATGTGGTGTGATAAGAAATCTGTTAATTATATCATACAACATGTGACGGAAAATTGAAATTATTTTGAATAAAATGTGAAATTTAGATTATTCCATGGACAGAAAGGGCTATAGAGGTACCATTTAATGTTTTAACATGGCGTAGTGGTGAGAAGTTTAGAGGTAGGAGGGGGGGAAGGTAGAGGCGACCTACGCATGCCCGATGCCTTTGCCACCCTTTTTTACCTCAACTGCAAAGAGAGGAGAAAATGCTTGGGATGCCGAATACGTATTGATGAATCTTTTTTTGGCAGGGTACGTATATACCCATACTTATAGCTTTGAGGAGGGATGGGACAAGATGCTGAATAAGTTTCTTGCCAGTTTTGGAATCGGGGCGGCAAGGGTGGACGCCCGCCTGTCTGAATCAAGGGTCTATCCAGGCAGTGAGCTGCAGGGTGAGGTGCATATCGAAGGCGGAAATGTGGAGCAATCCATTTCCCAGATTTATATGTATTTATATACTGAATACTATAAAGAAACGAATGACTCCAGGACAAAGCATAAAGAAGTGCTGGCGTCCTACCGGGTGGCGGATGCTCTGTTGATTAAACCGGGGGAGAAGAAGGTGCTGCCGTTCCAGCTTCGCGTGCCGTACCATGCTCCGATTTCGTTCGGAAGACAGAACGTATACTTGAGTACGGGTCTCGATATCGAGATGGCCGTCGACCCGAAGGATACGGATATTGTGACCGTCCTTCCCGATCCGCTTGTAGACCAGCTGTTTGCGGAGATGGAGGGAATGGGCTTTCGCCATTCACACGACAGCGGCATTTGCGAATATAAGAAGCATATTCATCGGATGGTTCCGTTCGTGCAGGAATTTGAATTTAAGCCTACCGGGTTGTTTCGTAGCGAACTGGATGAGATTGAACTAATCTTTGAGGTGTATCCGGAAGGGGTGGATGTGCTGATGCAGGTGGATAAGCGGGCATCAAGCCTGCGCGGTATCTTCGAAGAAATGCTTGATTTGGATGAACAGTACGTACGGTTCAGCATCGACCGCCAGCGAGGTGTCGTGCCGGGTGAGCTGGAGATGCGAATCCGTCAGGCGCTCCAACACCGTTAGATGGAGCGTGTAAATAAAAAGCGGGTGAAAGCGTGGCATCGTGGAAAATAGAAGGAAAATGGCTGGAGTATGAAGTGAAGACGGTGGACAGCGGATTGTCTTTAGAGGCGCTGCTGAAAGAGCGCTTGTGCGTTTCAGGGCGCATGCTTCAGCGGTTGACAAGAAAAAACGGACTGTTCGTAAACCGGAAACGCCCTTTTCTCAAAAAGAAAATGAAAGCTGGCGATAGAATTCGATTGTTGGTTGCAGATACGCCGGAAACGACGCTTCCGCCTGTAGAAATGAATATCTCCGTGCTATACGAAGATGATGCGGTACTGGTGGTGAACAAGCCGGCCGGAATCCCGGTACATCCGGTGAAAGAAGGCCAGAATTATACGCTGGCTCACGGCATTGCCCATTATTGGCAGCAGCAGGGAAAGCCGCGTGCCGTTAGGCCTGTGCACCGGTTGGATAAAGACACGAGCGGTGCGGTGCTTATCGCAGGCAACTCATTTATTCATCAATTGCTGGATAAGCAGTTGCACGAGCATACGGTTCGCCGCACGTACCTGGCCGTCGTGGAGGGACATCCGGGAGTGGAAGGAGAGACAGGGACAATTGCTGAACCGATTGCCCGTGATCCGCATCATCCGACTCGTCGGCGTGTCCAGGCGGATGGTGACGAAGCGATTACCCGCTATCGGGTCGTGGAACGCTTCTTGCCGGTTCCGGGCATGATAGAGGGCGGGGCATCCCTCATGGAAGTCGAGCTGGAAACAGGGCGTACCCATCAGATACGGGTTCACTTCAGCCATCTGGGTTTTCCGCTTATTGGCGATACGCTGTACGGAGGCGTAAAAGCAGGAGGGATGCGGCGGCAAGCACTGCATGCGGCCTGCCTGGAGTTTGGCCATCCTGTAACAGGAGAGGTGCAGAGTTGCAAGGCGCCTTTGCCGGAAGATTTGGAGCGCTTGTTGAAGCGGCTTCGTCAAACGTAGGAGGAGTGCATATGGCGGAACGTTTACGGGAAGAAAAAGTATTTAAGGACCCTGTACATCGCTATATTCATGTGCGGGATCAGCTTATCTGGGATTTAATCGGCGCAAGCGAATTTCAGCGGCTGCGCCGCATTCGCCAGCTCGGCACTTCTTATGTAACGTTCCACGGCGCGGAGCACAGCCGTTTTAATCATAGTCTCGGCGTTTATGAAATTATGCGCCGGATTCTTGGCCAGTTTGGACGGCGGCTTTCCTTTTCGTTCTCTGAAGAAGAACGGTTGTTGTGCCTGAGTGCGGCGCTCTTGCACGATATCGGCCATGGACCGTATTCGCATTCATTTGAAAAAGTCTTTCATACTGAACATGAGGAGTGGACGCGGCGCATTCTGGTGGGCAATACGCAGGTTAATAAAATCCTGCGCAGCGTCTCGGACGACTTCCCGTGGAAAGTGGCTGCGGTCATCGGAAAGACATACGAGAATCCGCTGGTGACGAGCTTAATTTCAAGCCAGATTGACGCGGATCGGATGGATTATCTGCTACGTGATACGTATTATACGGGGACAAACTACGGTTTTTTCGACATGGAGCGCATTCTTCGCGTACTTCGTCCGCTTGAAGACAAGGTTGTCGTCAAGCATACGGGAATGCATGCGGTCGAAGACTATATCGTAGCTCGTTATCAGATGTACTGGCAGGTATATTTCCATCGTGTTACACGCAGCGCGGAAGTAATCCTGCGCAAAATCTTTGAGAGGGCGCGCGATCTGTACCGGGCCGGTTATACGTTCAACTGGCGACCCGCGCATTTCATTCCGCTGTTCGAACAGAATATTACACTGGAAGAGTACCTGGCGCTTGATGAGCCGACGGTGATGTTTTATATGAACGAATGGTGCAGAGAGAAGGATGAGATTCTATGCGATTTGTCGCAACGATTTATGAACCGACGGCTCTTTAAGTATGTGGAATACGGTGAGAAAGTCGGCAGTGTAGAATGGAAACGGGAAGTCGATGAGCTATTCCGGTCCGTCGGAATTGACCCGACGTACTATCTGGGAGTGGATTCTCCTTCGGATTTGCCGTATGATGTTTATCGAAGCGGCGATGACGGAGATCGGACACCGATTTATTTATTGATGCCGGACGGCAAGCTGGAAGAGTTGTCGAGGCGTTCCGTTATCGTGGAATCGATTTCGGGCAAACGGAGGTACGATCACAAGCTGTATTATCCGCTTGACTTACTCGATGACGGTACGCGCGACCCGAACACCGTTCGGGAGATTAAGCGGCGTCTGCGTGTTCATCAATAAAGGAGGATTTATACGTATGGATATGTTCAAAGGAAAGCAGGGCGGATTCAATATCATTAGCAACAAAAACCAGGTGCATGGCGGATATGGCGCAGGCATGATCGATTTGAGCAACGTGTCTTCCATTATCGTGAATGAAGAGGAGGCCGTAATTGATATCGGTGCTCTCCACGCCAAGAGCGCGGTGGAGAAGGGCATAAAATTCTCCATAAATAAAGAAGATGTGCCGAACGGCAAGCGCTACTGGCTCGTCTGGGTGGCGACCGATATGGGAGAGAACGGGGCGTACTATGCAGGAGTGACTGCATGCGAGATGCTAATTGACAGAGAAGCACGCCGGGGCTGGAAGATTCTCGCCGACCATGTTAACAAGATGGACTATGCGATGAAACGCCGGTTTATTCTGGATGGCATGAATGAGAAGGAAAAACAAAATTTACGTAAGCTTTTAGAAACCCATAAGCCGGAGATGTGGAAAAACTCGCCGGATGAGCTGAAAGAAAAATTAGCCTAATTCAGGTATTTTATCCCAAAAACGCTGATGGAAAAATGAACAGAATGTGAATTTTTTTGCCGCTAATTGATTGCCGCATTACGACTACGCTAAAATGTAAAAGTGTATTATGCACATCTATTACTAGGACACGTAAAAGGGGAAGCGAGCGTCAGGGAACACGTTCTGCTTCCCCTTTTACAAAATTAAGAAGAGACAGGGCCAAAAATATGCCCTGTCTCTCGCTTATGTGCAACAATTCGTTTCCCTGTTCTGTTCCCTTTTTAATTCCAGAACTTTAGCTTATCCCAGAAGGATTCTTCCTGTTTTATCTCTTCTTTGGGTTCCGGTTTCGCTTTCGGCGCTTCGTAGTATTCTTTCGGTTCCGTGCCCGGAATGAAGTACATTAATTCCTGTTGCTTTGAATCCTGGCTTGCCAGTTTATCGCTGGCCGTGTCAACATACATCGGGACGACACCCGGCGGAACGGGAAAGACGGCGGCTGGTTTCCCGGCAAGTGCCTGTTCAATGAAGTCGGCCCAGATGGGTGCGGCCTGTCGCGCGTCAGCAAAACTATCAATCTTACGGTTATCATCGTACCCTACCCACACGGCCGCAGCCAACTGCGGTGTAAACCCGCCCAACCATGCGTCGTAATCGGTCGTACCCGTTTTCCCGGCAACCGGCCGGTGCAACTGAGAGTGTACCCGTTGCCCGGTTCCGCCCGGTTCAAATACTTTCTCCATCATATGCGTCAGCAGAAAGGCGTTTTCCCGGCTAACGACCTGTTGTATCTCGGGCTTAGTTTCTACCAGCGGATTGCCTTCACGGTCCAGGATGCGCACGATGGCGAGCGGCTCCGCTTTCTGACCCTGGTTTGCGATGGTCGCAAACATGCGCGCCATCTCCAACGGCATGACGGGATTGCTGCCAAGCGCAAGTGAAGGCAATGGCTGAAGCGGCGAATTTATCCCCAGGCGTTTGGCCATATTCAACATCTTGTCCGGCCCAATGGTTAGGTGGGTCTGTACAGCATAAATATTATCTGATCGGGCAATCGCCTGCCCCATCGTAATGTAGTCATACAGATACTGGTCACCGTAATTTTTTGGAATATACGTTTCGTTATTACCAAATGTGAAAACGGTCGGTTCGCTTTTAATTTTTGTTAGCGGTGTGAACCCGTTTTCCAACGCGGCCAGATAGAGTGCAGGCTTCAAAGACGAACCGGGCTGGCGACGGGCCAAAACTCGATTGAATTGGCTCTCTTTGTAGTCGCGTCCTCCGATCATGGCGCGGATATACCCGGTCTGCGGTTCGATGGCTATAAGTGCAGCCTGCAGTTGACGGTCTTTCGGCAGATATTTTTGCACCGCTGCTTCTGCTTTTTGCTGCATGACAGGATCTAGCGTAGTGTAAATGCTCAGGCCGCCATGCTCTATTGTATCCTCATCGATCCCATACTTTTCTTTTGCCACCTTAACCACATAATCACGGAAATAGGGCGCGATTGTTTTGCCTTTCATATCATCAGGCGAGGCCAGTTTAAGCGGCTCGGCGAACGCTTCATTCGCCTGCTGACGCGTGATATAGTGTTCGCTTACCATTGCATTTAGCACGATACGCTGGCGATCCTTTGCTGCCTTCATATTGAGGAACGGCGAGAAAAAGCGCGGACCTTTGGGTATTCCGGCCAGCATGCTGGCTTCGGCCAGCGTTAATTCGCTTGCGTTTTTGCCGAAGTATGTTTTTGCCGCCGCCTGAATGCCGTACGCTGCATGCCCATAGTAGATTTGATTCAGATACAATTCCAGTAGCTCCGGCTTGGTGTAATTCAGCTCCAGTTGGATGGCCAGCATCGCTTCCTTGTATTTTCGCGTCCATGTTTTGTCATGGTTCAGGTACAGGTTGCGAGCGAGCTGCATCGTAATCGTGCTCGCGCCTTCCCGCTTGGACATGTGGCGCAAATCTGTCAGTGCGGCTCCGGCGATGCGTTTAATATCGAAGCCTGCATGCTCATAGAATTTCCGGTCTTCGATGGCAACAGACGCCTGCTGCATGTACTTTGGAATTTGCGCAAGCGGCAGGAAGACGCGGTTTTCTCCTTTATAAAGCGTAGCGATAACCGTATTATCGGCACCGTAGATGGTTGTGGTTTCGTTTATATCCGTTTTTGGCAGGGGTTGGGAACGAAGATAAAGAATAAATAATGAAAGCAGCGCCGCAAGAATGAGCAGTGCGATAAGCAGCCAGCGCACTGTTTTACCGGCGATTCGCAACCAGCGGATTAGCTGATCCTCCTGTTTGATTTCCATTGTGAAGACCTCCCTATGCCTTCTACTATCTTGCAGTATCAGTATGGGGAAATCTAGCAAAATCTATACGCAGAGAAAAATGAGAGGACAAAAGACAAAACGCGAGGGTAGAGACGGAGTAAACCGTGAGGGTGCGGACGAAGGCGTCCCGGTTTCCCGAAAAGAAAAACCATTGCCCGGGAACCTTTTGGTTTCAGGCAATGGTTTCTATTATTATCTGGCATGAATCCAGGCTGCAATATCATCGATGACATAAGAAGGAACGTTAGCCGGATTGAAATATTCCTCCGGGTTGCTTATCTGACCTTCGCCTTCCGTGAAGAAATGGTTTAGCTTCGGATAAAGCTTATACGCTACGTTGTCCCGATGTGCCAGCGTTTCTTTCCAAAGTGTAAATTCAGTTTTTGCCGGTACCTGATAGTCGCGCTCTCCCTGGAGAATGAGCAGCGGCTTGGTTTGCTCCTTTGCCATATCGGCCGCTTTAATATTGCGAATGGAATCCCAGAACATCGGCTGTCCGAACGTAAACTCTTTCGGCGGATTTTTGCCGGAGAAGTTCGGGTCTTTAAGCAGCTCGATCTGCTTTTTCATCAGTTCGAGGTGGTCTTTCGGCAGCTGTCCGATGGAAGCCAGATACTCGAACTGATCGAGCATAATATCGGGCAGCGTGCGGGCCGGTCCGGCCAATAAGATGCCGCCGGCAATCGGTTTATCGGCCCCTTTCGACAAAATCTGCGGCAGCATTAGGCCGCCTTGGCTGTGACCAAGCACATAGATCTGGTTTGTATCGATGTTTGCCGTTTTTGCAAGCAAGTCAACTGCGTGAAGGGCGTCCTCCGTTGTTTCTTTATCTACCGTGTGCGCAGGATCGAACATTGTTTTGGCTGCATGCTCGAAGGTGCGTTTATTGTAGCGCAGCACGGCGATATTTTGTGAGGCCAGTCCATGCGCCAGGTCGCGGAACGGCTTCAAGGCAAAGGCGGTTTCATCCTGGTCAAGCGGCCCGGATCCTTGGACGAGAATAACAGCCGGGAACGGCCCTTCCCCTTTCGGCATAGTTAGCGTGCCGGGAAGCGCAAAGGTACCTTCTCCGATAATCACTTCTTTTTCTGTGAAGGTGTCAGGCTTGCTGTATGTAGGTTCTTCCGCGATTTTCTGCGCCGGAGGAAGAAAAAGGACACTGAAATCGTCGATTTGACCCTGTCTGTTCAGGCTTACCGTGAGCGGCACGGTGGCTTTTTCGAAGACAAGCGGAATTTCTACGCTTGTATGGACAGCATTTTTGCTTTTCAGTTTGGCGTCTCCGATGTGTTTCAAAGCACCTGCTTGCATTTGTTGGGGCAGGGCGGTCCAGTATCCCTCCATTCTTTTTTCGTCCACTACCTTAAGCAGAGCGGGGGAGAAGTTTCGGACGGCTTTATCGAACTGTCCTTTTTCTATCGCTTCGATGAAAGCGTCTGCCGTTTTCAGACTTTCTTTTTCCACTTTTTTGGCGGTAAGTTTCTCCAGCAGAAGAGAAGGATGGACCATTAGCTTGCCGCCTATCATTTCCGCTTTTCGCGGCAGCGATAAAGCTTCGCCATTAACAGTAATCTGATCGCTGTTTTGCGTCACAACGATCGTAACGTCTCCCAGCGTAACCGTGGCGGTATGGGTTTTCGGATTCCAGGCTATCGCTGCACCTGTTTCCTGAACTATTGTTCGCAGGGGAGCAAGCGATTCTTGTGGCGGCCCGGAAGCGGATGCAAGCGACGGGATGCTAAGCGCGGCTGTCAGAGAGGCGGCAAGTACCTTTTTCTTCAATGAATTCACAGGTAAATTCCCCCTTGTTATAAGATGTATACATAAGGTTATACGGAGAAAAAATGTAAAAGTTTGATTATTTTTAATGTAATTTGCCTGGAGAGAGGGAGGAGTATTGGGCAGGATAAAAATGAGTGCTTGATTTTTAGGATAAGTCCTATATAATTTACTTGTTTTGAAAGTATTGCAGCAAACGTCAATTGCGGAAAATATTGATTTTTACACAAAGTAAGGCATGTGAAAGGAGACTGGGAAACATGGGTGGATTCTGGTTCACGGAGAAACAAACCGAGAACTTCGGCATTACGATTAAAGTCAACAAAACTTTACATACAGAACAAACCGAATTCCAAAAGCTTGATATGGTGGAAACGGAAGAGTTCGGCAACATGCTGTTCCTCGACGGTATGGTTATGACATCGCAAAAAGACGAATTCGTCTACCATGAAATGGTGGCGCACCCGATTCTCAACACGCATCCGAATCCGGAAAACGTGCTGGTAGTCGGCGGCGGAGACGGCGGCGTTATTCGCGAAATCATGAAGCACGACAAAGTAAAGAAAGCTACGCTGGTGGAAATCGACGGCAAAGTTATCGAGTACTCCAAGAAATATCTCCCGGAGATCGCAGGCGAGCTTGATAACCCGCGTGTGGAAGTAAAAGTGGACGACGGCTTCATGCATATCGTAAAAAGCAAAAACCAATACGATGTTATCATGGTTGATTCTACAGAGCCCGTAGGTCCGGCGGCTCCGCTGTTCGAGCGCGGTTTCTATCAAGGCATCTATGAAGCGCTGAAAGAAGACGGCATGTTCGTGGCGCAGACAGATAACCCCTGGTTCAAAGCAGATCTGATTCGCAAAGTGAACAAAGATATTAAAGAAATCTTCCCGATTGCCAAAGCGTACATTGCCAATATCCCGACATATCCGAGCGGTATGTGGGTTTTCCAAATCGGTTCGAAGAAATACGATCCGGAAGCGGTGGACGTACATAGCATTCCGGAGCGCGAGACGAAATACTACACACCGCGTTTGCATCACGCGGCGTTTGTGCTTCCAAAATTTGTGGAAGACTTAGTGAAATAAGGAGGGCCCACCGTGCATTTTTTTAACCCATCTTACAGCGGCCACGCATTTATTGAGGCACAGAGCACATATGAAGATGCGAAAGCGGTCATTTATGGTATGCCGATGGACTGGACGACCAGCTTTCGTCCCGGCACACGTTTCGGCCCGACACGGATCCGGGAAGTATCGATCAACTTAGAAACCTACAGCCCATATGCGGATCGTGAGCTTGAAGAAGTCGCTTTTTTTGATGCGGGTGACATTCCGCTTCCATTCGGAAGCGCACAGCGCAGCCTGGACGCAATCGAGGAATACGTACGCAAGATTGTGGCGGACGGCAAGTTCCCGATCGGCCTCGGCGGCGAGCATCTGGTGAGCCTGGCGCCCATTAAGGTCATGGCGGAGAAATATCCGGATCTTGTAGTGGTGCATATTGATGCACATACAGATTTGCGCGAGGAGATGGAAGGCGAAGCGCTTTCCCACTCTGCGGTTATCCGCCGTGCGCTTGATTATGTAAGACCGGAGAACGTATACCAGTTCGGTATTCGTTCCGGCTTGAAGGAAGAATTTGAATTTGCGAAGGAGCGTATGCACCTGCATAAATTCAAAGTGATTGAGCCGCTCAAGGAATGTCTGGAAGAGCTGAAGGGCCGCCCGGTATATGTCACATACGATATTGACGCGATAGATCCGGCATTCGCTCCGGGCACGGGCACGGCTGAACCGGGCGGAATTACATCTACGGAAGCGATCGAATCCATCTACCTTCTTTCCCGGTTGAACGTTGTCGGCTTTGACCTCGTAGAAGTAGCGCCGGTGCTGGATCAGTCCGAGAGAACGCAGATTCTTGCATCCAAGATGATTCGTGAAGTTATTTTGACGATGGTGAAATAGGGAATAAATAGAGGGAGTGCGGCCTGTGAATAAGCTGCACTCTTTCTTTTTTCCTTATTTTCACAGAAAACCACCATGGCTTTTCGCCCGCAACCCGGACATGAAAATGACGGGAAGGGCGGCTGCCTTTTGTGGTACGAAGGAAAAGAGAGAAAAGAACGAGCTCGGCTTGCGCCTTCTTGACCGTATCTCGTAGAATAAAGAGATAACGATAATTGAACTTTTCAGGTGATAGAATTGGGTAAACCCCCCGTACAGGAAGTCAACATCGAGTTAACCAGTAAATTCGCCATCAAAATCGCTCCTCCCGACATACATAAGGCCGCCTATTCCGGGCAGCTTCATTTCATGAACGGAACCTGGTACATAAAATATGTCGAGCAGGAAGAAGAAGGGCAGACGAATGCGACCGTCAAAGTGAAGGAGGACGAAATCGTCGTCATCCGCAACGGAGTCGTGTCGATGCGTCAGTCGTACCGTCCCGGCGTAAAAACGAGTGGTTCGTACACCAGTGCGGCCGGAGTGATGCAGATGGATACCGATACGAAGGACATGCGGCTTCATTATGATGAAGACGGCTATCTCTCGGAGGCGGTCTGGGTGTACGATTTGTATTTGAATGAACAAAAAATCGGGCGGTATACGGTGCAGTGCCGGCTTACCCGCCTACAACGCAGCATACATTGAGGAGGATTATTGTGAGTGTAGTAGAACAAACCAAAAGTAAGATTGTCGATCAAATTAAGCAGGCGGTCGTGGCAGCGGGGATTGTCGAAGCGGAACAAATCCCCGATTTCGTGCTCGAGCTTCCGAAAGACAAGCAGCACGGCGACTATGCGACCAACGTGGCCATGCAGCTAACGCGAATTGCCCGCAGAAATCCTCGCCAGATTGCAGAAGAGATTGTAGCCAAGTTCGATAAACAGGCGGCCAGCATTTCCAAAATCGAAATCGCCGGCCCCGGCTTTATCAACTTCTACATGGATAACAGCTATTTGACAGAAGTAATTGGACAAGTGATTGAGGCGGGTGAAAATTACGGCCGTACAAATGCGGGAAAACAGAAGAAAGTACAGGTTGAGTTTGTCAGTGCCAACCCGACGGGAAGTCTGCACCTGGGCCACGCACGTGGTGCGGCATTCGGTGATGCGCTGTGCAATGTGCTGGATATGGCAGGGTATGATGTATCACGTGAGTACTACATCAATGACGCCGGAAATCAAATCGTAAACCTGGCTCGTTCTCTGGAAGCGCGCTATTTCCAGGCGCTTGGCCAGGATGCGGAGATGCCGGAAGACGGGTACTACGGTCAGGACATTATTGACTTTGGGAAAGAGTTGGCCGAAAAAGACGGCGATAAATACGCCAAAATGGATCCGGAGGAGCGCTTTGTATTCTTCCGCAACTGGGGCCGCGACAAAGAACTGGAGAAAATTAAGAAGGATCTTGCCGATTTCCGCGTGAAGTTCGACGAGTGGTTCAGCGAAACATCGCTGTATGAAACGAATGCGGTAGAACAAATTGTGGAAAAGCTGCGTGAAAAGGGCTATGTATACGAAAAAGACGGTGCGACCTGGCTTCGTTCCACCGATTTTGGCGATGACAAGGACCGCGTACTGATTAAGCAGGATGGTACATACACCTACCTGACGCCGGACATTGCCTACCACGAAAACAAATTCAGCCGCGGCTTCGAACAGTTAATCAACATCTGGGGCGCTGATCACCACGGCTATATTCCCCGGATGAAAGCGGCGATGCAGTGTCTGGGGCATAATCCAGAGCAGTTGCAAGTGCTGATTAATCAGATGGTGAGCCTGTATCAGGGCGGGGAAAAAGTGAAAATGTCCAAGCGTACCGGTAAAGCCGTTACGATGCGTGACCTGATGGAAGAGGTAGGCACGGACGCGACGCGTTACTTCTTCACAATGCGCAGCCAGGATGCGCACCTGGACTTTGATATGGACCTTGCGGTGTCGAAGTCAAACGAGAACCCGGTATTTTATGTACAGTATGCGCATGCACGTATTTGCAGTATTTTCCGCCAGGCTGACGAACAGGGGATTGCATTCGATATGGCAAAAGCGGATTTTAGCCGTATGCAAAGCGAAAAAGAGATTGACCTGCTAAAGCATCTGGGCGAGTTCCCTCAGGAAGTGGCAGGCGCAGCGGAAATGCTGGCTCCGCACCGTGTTGTGCGTTATGTGCATGAGCTTGCATCTCTATTACACAGCTTCTATAATGCAGAGCGTGTCATTACCGAAGATGAGGGGCTCACTCATGCTCGTCTTGGTTTAATGAGAGCGGTACAAATTACGCTGGTGAACGCGCTTCGTTTGATTGGTGTTTCCGCACCGGAGCGTATGTAGTAAATAAATATAGGGGAACTGACGGGCGGTTTCTCTCTTCCCTGGTGGGACAGCTTACTTAGAGTAGGCTGTCTCTTTTTTATGGTATAGGAAAGTATATGTTGCTTTACAGTGATAAAGCAATATATACTTTCCCTCTGTTAGTAAGCGAGAAAAAACTCGCGAGGCGTGCGCCAAACGTTATTTTTTCCATGTGGAGCGTGTGACGCGGAGGGCGAGAAAGACCGGCAACACCCGCGAGTTTTTCTCATTGTTGTATAAATTTACTTTGATCTTTCGACATCTGTTCGGTGGCATGGGGATTGGATGGTCGGAAAGATGGATTTATACTTGCAGGCGATTTAAGGCTAAATTTTGAAGAAATATAGGTATATAGTTGCAATTATTATCTTTGTGTGATACAAAAGTACTACATGATGGAAAGTAAATAAAGTTAAGTAAAGAGAAAAGGAGGAGATGCGAAGGTGAAATGGACAATCGGAAAAAAATTATTTTATGTATGCTTGTCAGCATATTCGGATTATCAGGAATTTTATCATGGATTAGCTACGTCACGACGAGAAATAATTTGATCGAAAGTATTGATAAAAAGCTTGTATCCGATCTTCAACTTGGCTATAAATACATCGATACAAAAATGCCGGGGGAATGGAAGATCATAAACAATGAATTGTACAAGGGAGAGGTGAAAATAAACAACAACTTCGAAATCGTGGATGAGATCGGGGCTATGACGGAAGGAAATACGGTGACGATTTTCCAGAATAACACACGTGTTGCCACAAACGTTAAAACAGAATCGGGGCAGCGGGCAGTTAACACAAAGGTTGCGCCGGAAGTCGAAGAGATTGTGTTAAAACAAAAGAAGCGTTACATCGGGCAGGCCAATGTAGTAGGAAAAATCAATCAGACCGCCTATGAGCCGATCCTTGATGCGCAGGGCAACGCTATCGGAATCTGGTACACAGGTGTTCCGGAAGAGCCGTATCAAAAGCTGGCAGAGAAAGCCGCCCTGCAAAATATCTTTGCCGCACTCGCAGCTGCGGTCATTTTTTCAGCCGCCTTTTTTCTATTCATCAAACGAACCCTTCTCATTCCGTTACGGAAACTTCGCGATTCCGCCCATGAAATTGCGAATTACAATCTGACTGCGAAGCTGTTCAATCCAAAGAAGAAAGATGAAATTGCGGAACTGGGCGTAGCCTTTCAGATGATGAACAAAAATCTGACGCGTATTGTACACAATGTTATGCGGGGGGCCAATCAGGCAGCTGAAGCGTCCCATGAACTGTCGGAAGCGGCCCATCAAACCGGGGAATCGTCTACCCAGATGGCGATAACTGTGAACGAGATCGCGGAAGGGGCAGGCAAGCAGGCTGAACAGGCAACGGACATTCTCAAAAACATGGAAGAGGCAGTAAAGCAGACTGAGCAGGGAACACGATATGTAGAACAGACAAAAGAGAACGCACTACAAGCAACCCGGGCAGCACACGAAGGAGAAAAAGCCATTAACGAAGCAATTAAACATTTAAGTTCTGTAACAAAAACCGTGGCGTTTGCCACCGATTCCATCCAGAAGCTGGGCAGGCGCTCGGATGAGATTGGCGGCATTATTACTGTTATTACGGATATTTCAAACCAGACCAACCTTCTGGCCCTGAATGCGGCCATTGAAGCGGCCCGCGCGGGAGAAGCGGGCAAGGGATTTGCGGTAGTGGCCGATGAAGTGCGGAAGCTGGCCGAGCAATCGCACCATGCAGCCCAAAAAATTACGGAGCTCATTACAGATATTCAGGCGGAAACGTCGGTTACGGTACGAACAATGGAAACCAACCTTCAGGCCGTAGAGGAGCAGGTGGACATTATTCAGGCAGGCGGCCGGGCGCTGCAGACCATTGTTGCGCAGGTAGAACAAACCGAAACGAGTGTCGGGGAAATTCAAACGATTTTTTCCGATTTACTGGAAAATGCGGCCCGGGTTCTGGCTGCGATTAAAGATATTACAGCACTGGTAGAATCATCAGCTGCCGCATCCGAACAGGCTGCCGCATCGGCGGAGGAACAGGCTTCCACTGTGGAAGAGGTAGCAGCTACGGCCACAGCCCTGTCCGAGCTGTCGGAACACCTGCAGAGTGAAGTTGCCCGATTTAAAGTTGAGGCAAGCTAGTAAGGCAAGCAGATTAAAATTCGACGCAGGAATGAAGAAAATGAAACAAACCGGAATAGAAATTACCATTACATGCCCGACAGATCTGCCCGCTGTTCATTTTGTCGATATGATCAGCAGGCAGATCCTGCATTATATGAATCATCAGCGAAAGCAGGAAATAAGCTTTGCCTTGCATGAAGTGCTGATTAATGCGTATGAGGCTGTACGTGGCGAGTACGGAGAGGAAGGAGTCTTTGCCCCTCTAACGGTTACGCTGTGCATTGAGGAAGAGGAGATCACGGTCTTTGTAGCAGACAGGGCACAGGGAATAGGCTCTTCTGTGATAATGGATGTGCAGTCAAAAAGCTTTGAGGATGTAGTATGGGAAGAAAGAAGCCGCGGTCTGCTATTTATTGATCATCTGGTAGATGAATGGGGTAGCAGCAAGGACGATAAGGGAGCCCATGTGTTTATGTTTAAAGTGAGGGGAAGATAGTATGGCAATTCGTGTTTTTGAAGGTGCGGCTGAAAAACCGGATGTACAGGTCGAAATGGGAATGGTTGGAAATTATCAAAAAATCGAATTTTCCGGTCAGCTTATTTATGGGCAGACTGAGAAAGCGAAACAGATCATACTTGATAATATTAGAGAAGCAAAAGGATACTTTTTTGATGTGCGAAATCTGTCATCCATTGACAGTACGGGACTTGGCATGCTTGTGACCATTGCGAGGCGGCTGAAGAATACGGACAGTCGGATAGCGGTCATTGTGGAAGAAGGGATGATGAAGGAAATTTTTACTATGGCCAAGTTTCATCTGATCTTCTCAATGGTTAGCAGTGAGGCAGAGGGAGTTCGGTTATTTGAGGGGGGTTCTCGTCCGAATCTCACACTTGATGAGTATTAGGCAGGGTGTACGGATGAGATTATTACTTGTTGATGAAAGCTGGATAAAACTGCGTAGTTTGGAAACGATGCTGCGTAAGGCCGGATACCATGATTTGCTGTTTGCACAGAATCCTTCAAGTGTATGCGAACTTCTCAAGCTGGATGAGCAGGCTCAGGTGGCTGCCCGAATTGATCTGATTATTCTTGATTATACGCTGCCGCATATGAACGGAATTGAGATGTGCCGCCGAATTCGCTCCCATGCCTGTTACCGGGAAATCCCGATTATTATGATGACCGGAATGCGGGATGAGTCTGTGTTACAAGAGGCGTTTGAAGCGGGTGTGACAGATTTTGTGCGGAAGCCTGTACGGAAAGTAGAGTTCCTGGCCCGGGTTCGCGCTGCACTCCGTCTGCAAGAAAATATCAACAAGCATTATAAGGCTAGAGAGAAGCTGGAAAAGATGGTTTCAGAGCATGAGTATCAGCTGGCGCTTGCAAAGAAGGTTCAGATGAGTGTTTTGAATGAACCGATTGAACAGGAACAAATTGCAATCCAGGCTCGTTATGTACCATCTGAACATTTATCAGGAGATATGTACTGCTGGTATGAGATTGGGAACGGCTGCTACGGGATTATGCTGATTGATGTTGTTGGACATGGGGTTTCGGCCTCACTCGTCAGTATGTCGGTCCGGGCACTGCTGCGCGGTTTGATTACACGGGTTACAGATCCGGTGCATGTCATGCAGGAGCTGAACCGACACATGCTTCATATTTTCAAAGATAATGACATAAGTATTTATTTTACGGCTCTGTATGTAGTGATTGATGTACAGGCAAGGAAGATCGAGTATGTGAATGCAGGTCATCCACCAGGGATTGTACGAGGAAGTAAAGGAGAGATGCGCTATCTGTCCACAGGCTGCCTGCCGATCGGACTGCTTCCGGATATTCAGGTCGAAAAAGAAGTGTTTTCGTATGAGGGAGAAACGCTAATTGCGATGTTTTCAGATGGTCTGGCAAACGGCAATACGGTTCTCGCCCCGGATCGTATCGCGTCTTTCATGATACAAAGAAGCAAGGCCGGACAGTCCCTGGATTGCTGGCTGAATGAGATTATGCAAACCCATGCAACTGAAGAAGCTAAGGACGATATTTGTCTGATTGGCATTCATTTGCGATAGCTTGTGAAATTGCCAGCCCTGGAACCGGCGTTTTCCGCCGTATTCCGGGGCCTCTTTGCCGAAAAAGGACCTGCGGAGCGTAACGAAGTGACGTGTCCATCGCTTCTTCCGTTCCCCGCTATACATTGTATAGATTTTGAACGATCAGCCACATTTTTAATATTCATCTAGTTTTTACCTATGTAATTCTTTTTACATACTAGCAGGAAAACGAAAAAAGAGATAGAATATTCACTATAGGAGTGGGATTAATTGTTTGCGAAATAATTCTGACTGAATAGTCATTCACAATCTATGAAGAACATGGTATGATAAGAGTAACTATTTTTCGTTATAGTCAGATTATTTTGTGGACGAAGAGGAGATGAGAAACAAATGAACATATTGCCGCTGATGAACC
>NZ_BJXX01000124.1 GCF_007991215.1 Aneurinibacillus danicus | reverse complement strand
TACTTTTATAGGTTTGTTTTACTCGCACACATCGAGTAGTACTGTTCAGTTTTCAAGGAACTTCTTTTTTTTATGTATCGTTGCATTTCAACGAATACCTTATTATTTTATTACATTTCAAATCTAATTACAAGCGTTTTTTAAAAAATATTTCAACGTTCTTCTAGTTCCTTTTGTGACGACAAGAATTAATTTATCATATAACAAATAATATGGTCAACTGTTTTTTCAATAAAAAACACAGAAGATATTTCTCTGCGCTTTTGTTTTCTCACGATGGAGTCACGGACCGGCCAAAAGCCCCGCATTCATTCGCTTCCTCCATTTCCCCAATATATTTGTTGTTTTTCTTGATTAACGACGTTTTATGATAACGGTCAAGTACAGCACTCATCACTACAATGGCTACAATACGAAAATATTTTTCTTTTTCTTCTTTTATTCGTAAAAACCTTAAAGTGATGAAGTGTATTCCAACCTTACATGCCGAATCATTTTCTATATAATTAAAGAGGGAAATCGTAAAAACAGGAGGGATTAATATGGCAATTATTGTGTATTCCGCTCCCGGATGCAGCACCTGCGAACTTGTCAAAAACTATCTGAGAGATAAAGGCTATACATTTGAAGTCCGCGATCTGCTGTCTAATCCGGTATATCAGAAGGAAGTTGAAGCGCTCGGCATTATGGGCATTCCGGTTACCGTAGTCAACGGCAAGGCTGTAAAAGGATTCGAGCCTGCTGAATTGGATAACCTTTTGCAAGAAGCATAACCTTCTTCTTTATTCAAGTGGAAGAACAACGGGGTCATCCGCAAGACGTATACAGCTATATTTTGCTTTATTCCTGTAAAGCGAAATATACTTTTCTATACCGCAAGAAAAAGGCGACTGCATCGATGCAACCGCCTTTCCTCTTTATATATCTACGTATTCAAATCAGCAATACTTCCCGTAGATATATATAATGCCCATTCCCCGATATTGGTTGCATGGTCCCCGATTCGTTCCAGCGACTGCAGCACTTTAATCAACTGCACGCCTTCTTTTATTAGTTCCGGTTGTCTTTCCATGCTCCATTCCACATAATCAAAACACTTACTGTAGTATGCGTCAATAATATCATCCATTTCATCGAGAAGACGCAATCGACGTGCATCCCCACTCTTGATCGCCTGCACGCACACATCCAGCATCTCTTTCACTTTTTCACCCATCGTCGGCATTTCAAATAAAGCGAGTTGATACGCTTTTCCATCGAGGCGGACGACCACTTTAGCGATCGAAACCGACAAATCCCCAATGCGCTCTAAATCGGTTACAATCTTCAAATAAGAGCCAATCGCCCGCAAGTCAGCCGCTACAGGTGCTTGCAATGCGATAAGACGGAGACTCATTTTAAAAATTTTTTCGGCCAGCACATTTAACTTTTCGTCACGCACGATAACTTCTTTGGCTAGCGTTAAGTCCGCTTCCAGAAACGCCCGCCATGCCTGCAGAAACCCTGCTTGAGCAATGGCCGCCATCTCCGCCACTTCATTCGTCAATTGATTTAACTGACGTTCTTGCATTCAGGCTTTCTCCTCCTTCCCATTTCAATAATTGCTACTTTCTATATAATTTCGCCCTCCATGTTTCCGATAAGAACAACGCTACATGCAATATCTTTTCATCATAAAATAGAAGTATTAATTGAAAGTTAAGCCATTGTTAATATGCAATGAAATTCTATGACTACTTTTCTCCGTGCAAAGAAAGTAAAAAATACCCCTGATTCCCTTAACAGAGTGTAGTAAACTACTAATATGCATTTCTATGTTTATGCAATTTAAGCAAATTATATATCCGGAGGAAAATATGAAAACAAGAGGAAGACCTGACTTTCCCATTCTTCTCCTTACCCTTTTTCTTGTAGGATTTGGGATTGTGATTGTTTACAGCGCCAGTTCAGTTCTCTCCCTGGATAAATTCGGTACTGACACATACTTTATGAAGAAACAGGTGATGTGGGCCATTATCGGCATAGTATTCATGCTGTTTACCATGAATATTCCATATACATTCTACAAGAAACACTTTTTTGGGATTGCTGCGATTGCCTTTCTGCTGTTGATTGCTGTACTGATTCCGGGCATCGGCGTCATACGAAACGGAGCACGCAGTTGGATTAATCTTGGTATCGGTTCACTGCAGCCGGCCGAATTCGCCAAGCTGGCGGTGATTATTTATCTATCCGCATTAATCTCAAAAAAAGGCAAGAAAATTCGTGACGTTAAGAAAGGGCTTGTCCCTGTTTTCGTTATCGTCGGTTTGTTCTGTACCATTATTGGGATACAGCCTGACTTCGGATCAGCCGTTATTCTGCTAATGACATCCCTTGCGGTTATTGTTGCAGGCGGAGTGAATTTAAAGCATCTCTTTTTTGCGGGCATTCCTTTCGCTATTGGCGGCTTTCTATTTGTATTTCTTTCACCATACCGCTGGAACCGTCTGCAAAACGTAGGCGATCCCTGGGCGGACGGGTTGGAAGGACTTGGATCCGGTTATCAGCTTGCTCACTCTTATTTCGCGCTTGCACATGGTGGTATCACCGGGGCGGGCTTCGGTCAAAGCATAGAGAAATATCTTTATCTTCCCGAGGTACAGACCGACTTTATTTTTTCCATTTTGGCGGAAGAGCTCGGATTTATCGGATCTACCATCTTTTTGGTGATATATCTGCTCTTCCTATGGCGCATTCTGCTTATTACGCTGCGAATTAAAGATACGTTTGCCACATTGGTTGGTGTTGGCGTAGTTAGTATGATATTTATCCAGGCTTTTATCAATATCGGTGGAGTTACGGGCCTCATTCCGATTACCGGCGTTCCGCTTCCGTTCATCAGCTATGGAGGTTCATCCTTGTTGCTTAATATGATCAGTATCGGTATCATATTAAGTATTTCCCGTGAAAACTATAAACAAACCATCCGGAAGCTAGATAATCAGGAACGACGGCCTGTACGCAGTACAACAAAAGTGAATACACAGCGGCAGAAAGCATAGGGCAAACCCGGGAGCAAACAAACATAGTGATTAACATGCCAAAAAGCCCCTCTCACTACGAGTGAGGGGGGCTTTTGAATACCTGAATACAGATTATGATTCCAAATAAAAAACCCGGTCCAAAGACCGAGTTTTTTCTTATGCACAGTATGCAGAAATTACTTAAGGATAGTAGCAACCGCACCGGCGCCAACAGTACGTCCACCTTCGCGGATAGCGAAGCGAGTACCTTCTTCCATAGCGATCGGGCTGATGAGTTCAACAGTGATCTCAACGTTATCGCCAGGCATAACCATCTCAGTGCCTTCCGGCAGCTTGATGATACCAGTTACGTCTGTTGTACGGAAGTAGAATTGCGGACGATAGTTCGCGAAGAACGGAGTGTGACGTCCACCTTCTTCTTTAGACAGAACGTAGATTTGAGCAGTGAATTGAGTATGCGGTTTTACAGAACCCGGCTTAGCCAGAACCTGTCCACGCTCAACTTCATTACGGTCAATACCGCGAAGCAGCGCACCGATGTTGTCACCAGCTTCTGCTTGATCCAGAAGCTTACGGAACATTTCTACACCTGTTACAGTTGTAGTTTTCGGCTCTTCAGTCAGACCAAGGATTTCAACTTGGTCACCAACTTTAACGATACCGCGCTCTACACGACCAGTAGCAACTGTACCACGGCCAGTGATGGAGAATACATCCTCAATCGGCATCAAGAACGGCTGATCAACAGCACGCTCCGGAGTCGGGATGTAGCTGTCAACAGCATCCATCAGTTCAAGGATTTTTTGAGCCCATTCGCCAGTCGGGTTGTCCAGAGCTTCTTTAGCAGAACCTTTAATTACCGGAATGTCATCTCCCGGGAACTCATATTCGGACAGAAGGTCACGAATTTCCATTTCAACCAGTTCAAGCAGCTCTTCATCGTCAACCATGTCACATTTGTTCATGAATACAACGATGTAAGGAACGCCTACTTGACGAGACAGAAGGATGTGCTCGCGAGTTTGCGGCATCGGACCGTCAGCAGCGGATACTACCAGGATAGCACCGTCCATTTGAGCAGCACCAGTAATCATGTTTTTAACATAGTCAGCATGACCCGGGCAGTCAACGTGTGCATAGTGACGGTTGTCAGTCTCATACTCAACGTGTGCAGTGGAGATTGTGATACCGCGCTCACGCTCTTCCGGAGCAGCATCGATGCTGCCGTAATCCATAGCTTGCGCTTTACCAGTCTGAGACAGAACGGTTGTAATAGCAGCAGTCAGGGTAGTTTTACCATGGTCAACGTGACCAATAGTACCAATGTTTACGTGCGGTTTAGTCCGCTCAAATTTTGCTTTAGCCATTTGGGAAAAAGCCTCCTTAATCAAAGGTTTTAAGAAGTTAAGTATTTATAAAGAAAGATCCAAACGTGCGAAGGCCATATACCTTCTACACATTTTAACCCTTTCTTTAATTATAATAAAGGGTTTTTGCTGAAAAATTACAGACCTTTAGCTTTCTTAACGATCTCTTCAGCAATGCTCTTCGGCACTTCTTCATAATGATCGAAGTGCATAGAGTAAGTACCGCGACCTTGCGTACGAGAACGCAGGTTTGTTGCGTAACCGAACATTTCAGACAGCGGAACAAAACCGCGAACCACTTGTGCGTTACCACGAGCTTCCATACCTTCGATACGTCCGCGACGGGAGTTGATGTCACCCATGATATCGCCCATGTATTCTTCCGGTACGGTAACTTCTACTTTCATCATCGGCTCAAGAATAGCAGGGTTAGCTTTCTTACCTGCTTCTTTCAGAGCCATAGAAGCGGCGATTTTGAACGCCATCTCGGAGGAGTCAACCTCGTGGTAGCTTCCGTGAACAAGCGTTGCTTTCAAATCGAGAATCGGGTAACCGGCAAGAACGCCGTTTGCCATCGCTTCTTCAATACCTGCTTGAACTGCCGGAATGTATTCACGCGGAATCGCACCACCGACGATTTTGTTTTCAAATACAAAACCTGTTCCCGGTTCGCCTGGTTCGAATTCAACCACAACGTGGCCGTATTGACCTTTACCACCAGATTGTTTTGCATACTTGGTTTCAACTTTCGCACCTTGGCGGAAGGCTTCTTTGTATGCAACCTGTGGAGCACCGACATTAGCTTCTACTTTGAATTCACGACGCATACGATCAACGATGATATCAAGGTGAAGCTCACCCATACCTGCAATAATCGTTTGGCCTGTTTCTTCATCAGTATACGTTTTAAATGTCGGATCCTCATCAGCCAATTTCGCAAGCGCCATCCCCATTTTATCCTGGTCGGCTTTTGTTTTCGGCTCAATAGCAATACGGATAACCGGTTCAGGGAATTCCATAGATTCCAGGATTACTGGATTTTTCTCATCGCACAAAGTATCCCCTGTAGTTGTATCTTTCAAACCTACGCCCGCAGCAATATCGCCGGAATAAACCTGTTTGATTTCTTCACGGTGATTTGCGTGCATTTGCAGGATACGACCAATACGTTCGCGCTTACCTTTGGTAGAGTTCAGCACGTACGAACCAGACTCGAGTGTACCGGAGTACACACGGAAGAACGTTAGCTTACCCACATAAGGGTCAGTCATAATTTTGAATGCAAGTGCTGCGAACGGACCTTCGTCGCTTGATTCTCGCGTTACTTGCTCATCACTATTCGGAAGCACACCTTTAATCGCCGGAACGTCAGTCGGTGCCGGGAGATAATCGATAACAGCATCAAGCATCGGCTGAACGCCTTTGTTCTTGAATGCAGAACCACAAGTAACAGGATAGAACTTAACGCTAATCGTCGCTTTGCGGATCGCCGCTTTCAACTCTTCAACTGTTACTTCTTCACCTTCGAGATATTTCATCATGAGTTCTTCGTCAAAGTCAGCAACTGCTTCGATCAGCTGACTGCGCAGTTCTTCTGCCTGCTCAGCGTACTCAGCAGGGAAGCCTTCAGTGATTTCAATATCTGTTCCAAGGTCGTTTGTATAGATATATGTTTTCTTCTCGACAAGGTCGATGATACCACGGAAGTTCTCCTCTGCACCGATCGGCAATTGGATCGGATGCGCGTTCGCCTGCAGACGTTCGTGCAGCGTACGAACGGAAAAGAGGAAGTCCGCACCGAGTTTATCCATCTTGTTGACGAACACGATACGCGGCACGCCGTATGTCGTCGCTTGACGCCATACTGTCTCCGTTTGCGGCTCTACACCGGATTGGGCATCGAGAACGGCAACCGCACCATCGAGGACGCGGAGAGAACGCTCTACTTCAACTGTGAAGTCTACGTGACCCGGAGTATCGATGATGTTAACGCGGTAACCTTTCCATTGAGCAGTTGTTGCAGCGGATGTAATTGTAATACCGCGCTCCTGCTCTTGTTCCATCCAGTCCATTTGCGACGCACCCTCGTGAGTTTCACCGATTTTATGCACGCGGCCTGTATAGAACAGGATACGTTCCGTCGTCGTCGTTTTACCGGCATCGATGTGAGCCATGATACCAATATTACGAGTCTTGGCTAAGGGGAATTCGCGTCCCATGTAAGTACTAGCCCCTTTCTCAATTTAGAGATTTGGCAAGGTCAAAGCGGACTCCATGTCCGCTTTGTATTCTACCAGCGGTAGTGAGCAAATGCTTTGTTTGCTTCCGCCATTTTGTGCGTGTCTTCACGCTTTTTCACAGCTGCGCCTGTATTGTTGGCAGCATCCAGAATTTCGCCTGCGAGGCGTTCTTCCATCGTTTTCTCACCGCGTTTACGGGAGTATTCTACCAACCAGCGAAGTCCAAGAGTAGTGCGGCGCTCCGGACGAACTTCAACCGGAACTTGATAGTTCGCACCACCTACACGGCGTGCGCGCACTTCGAGAACCGGCATGATGTTTTTCATTGCTTCTTCAAACACTTCCATGGCATCACGGCCAGAGCGTTGTTGAACAAGATTGAAAGCATCATACAGAATGCGCTGAGAAACTCCGCGCTTACCATCAATCATCATACGATTGATTAGGCGAGTTACTAATTTGCTATTGTAAATCGGGTCAGGTAACACATCACGACGAGGTACTGGGCCTTTACGTGGCATTCGTTTCCCCTCCTTTGCCTTTAAGTTTTTTCGTATGTCTTATCTCGCTTTAAGCAGATTAAGCTTTCGGCGCTTTTGGACGTTTTGTGCCGTATTTGGAACGGGATTGCAGGCGGTTTTGTACACCCGCTGTATCCAGCGCACCACGTACGATTTTGTAGCGTACACCTGGCAGGTCTTTTACACGGCCGCCACGGATAAGAACAACGCTGTGTTCTTGCAGGTTGTGGCCGATTCCAGGGATGTATGCAGTAACCTCGATTCCGTTTGTTAAACGTACACGAGCATATTTACGAAGCGCTGAGTTCGGTTTTTTCGGAGTCATTGTACCTACACGAGTACATACACCACGTTTTTGTGGAGAATTCGTGTTAGTCAGCTCTTTCTTCATGCTGTTGTAGCCTTTTCCAAGAGCCGGAGACTTAGATTTGTAAACCTTCTTTTCGCGACCTTTGCGTACGAGTTGGTTAATTGTTGGCATGTGTCGCACCTCCTTCCAATGTTCACGAGTAAATTTAAGACCACAGGTCCTGGCGGTTCATCGATAGGCAAACGAAAAGTTTTTGCTTCCGAGAGCACACCGTAAAGATGAGCTCCCGGAATAAACAAAAACGTAATTTGAGTTGCATATTATAATTTCAAACCAACCATCGCGGCTCCTACATCAATCCCGCATGCCTTGCCTAAGCGGCGCATTGAATCGACGTAATGAACCGGCAGACCTTTATCTTGGCATAGTGAGATAACCTTTCCGGTTAATCGGGTATCTGCGTCCCGCGCCACGATGACTTCGGCTATCTGGCCATTCTCAATCGCTCGTGCGGTCTGCTTCACACCAATCACAGTCGCTTTAGCCTGTTCTACTTTTTCATAAGACATTTACATATCCTCCAAAGCAGTATTAGGCACACTCAGACATCATATCATTTACGGCGCTGTGTGTCAACAAATTTAATTTAGATTATTTTTCAAGCATAACGTCTTCGAACCGTTCTTCTTGCAAAGCGGAATCCGCCGCTTTCTCTGCCGGCATGAGTTCATGCTGCAAAGAAATATTGCGGTAACGGTTCATGCCTGTACCGGCAGGAACCAGCTTACCAATGATAACATTCTCTTTTAGACCTAACAAACGATCCACTTTTCCTTTAATCGCAGCATCTGTCAGGACACGTGTAGTCTCCTGGAACGAAGCTGCGGATAAGAAGGAATCTGTTTCAAGCGATGCTTTGGTAATACCGAGAAGCACCGGACGTGCAACAGCTGGCTGTTTGCCATCCCACAGTACTTTCTTGTTTGCCTCTTCGAACTCGTGGATTTCCACATAAGAACCCGGCAGAAGATCCGTATCTCCGCTATCAATGACGCGCACTTTGCGCAGCATCTGACGGATCATAACTTCTATGTGCTTGTCGTTAATTTCTACCCCCTGCATACGGTATACTTTCTGTACTTCCTGCAGGATGTAGTATTGAACACCGCGCATACCGCGGATTTTAAGCATCTCTTTCGGATCGATAGAGCCTTCCGTCAGCTCTTCACCGATATCGACTTTACTTCCGACAGAAACCTTCAGACGGGAACCGTAAGGAATTTGATATACCTTGTTCTCCGTCTCACCGCGGATTTCCACTTCACGACGATCTTTGCCTTCGCGGATATCAATAACTTCCCCTTCGATTTCCGTGATAATCGCCTGGCCTTTCGGATTCCGGGCTTCGAAAAGCTCCTGGATACGCGGAAGACCCTGCGTGATATCGTCTCCGGCAACACCACCGGTATGGAACGTACGCATCGTCAGCTGTGTACCCGGTTCACCGATGGATTGCGCAGCGATAATACCCACTGCTTCACCGATGTCGACCTGCTTGCCTGTCGCCAGGTTGCGGCCATAGCATTTCTTGCATACCCCGTGCTGCGTGCGGCAGCCGATAACAGAGCGAATGTTCACTTCAGTAATACCTGCGGCCATAATTTCGTCCGCGATGTTCTCGTCGATAAGCTCATTGCGGCCGACAATGACTTCACCCGTCTCCGGATGACGCACTGTTTGGAACGAATAGCGCCCAACGATACGGTCATACAGTTCTTCGATCACTTCTTTGCCGTCACGGAGCGCGCTTGCCATAACGCCTTTATCCGTACCGCAATCCTCTTCCCGTACAATAACATCCTGCGCCACGTCGACGAGACGGCGTGTCAGGTAACCGGAGTCCGCCGTACGAAGCGCGGTATCGGCCAGACCTTTCCGGGCACCGTGCGTGGAAATAAAGTATTCCAATACGGTAAGGCCTTCACGGAAGTTCGATTTAATCGGAAGCTCGATAATACGTCCGGACGGGTTCGCCATCAGACCACGCATACCCGCAAGCTGAGTAATCTGCGAGACGTTACCACGAGCACCGGATGTAGCCATCATGTTAATCGCATTGAACTTATCAAGCGATGCCATGAGCACCTTGGTTACGTCGTCCTTCGCTTTGCTCCAGATGCTGATAACCCGGTCATAGCGCTCGTTTTCCGTAATCAAACCGCGACGGTACTGCTGCATAACTTTTTGTACCTGTTCTTCGGCCTTTGCAAGAATTTCTTGCTTTTCGGCCGGAGTTTGAATATCGGCAACGGCAACTGTGATACCTGCCTGGGTGGAATATTTAAAGCCGTTCGCTTTGATTCTGTCAAGAATAACGGATGTTTGCGTCGTTCCGAAGCGACGGAAACACTCGGAAATAATCGTACCCAGATATCCTTTTTTTACCGCGTCCTGCTCAGGAAGCTGCTTCAGGAATTCTTTCACGTTTGTCCCTTTTTCGAAGATGAAGAATTTGTCCGGAACTTTCTTCTGCAAATTTTCTTTCGTCGGCTCATTGATAAACGGCAGTTCCGGCGGGAAGATTTCATTAAAGATGATCTTTCCGACCGTCGTTACTATCAATGGAGCTTTCGCTTGCTCCGGCGTAAAGGATGTCTTATTTAGACTCTCCGGCGGCAGGGCAATACGGGCATGCAGCGAAATATGTCCGTTCGAGTATGCGGCAATCGCCTGGTTTGCATTGGAGAAGATATGGCCCTCCCCTTTAGCTTCTTTGTTTTCCATGGTCAGGTAGTACGTACCGAGTACCATGTCCTGAGACGGCGTAACAACCGGTTTTCCGTCTTTTGGATTCAAAATATTTTGCGCCGCTAACATCAGAATACGAGCTTCTGCCTGTGCTTCGGCAGACAGCGGAACGTGCACGGCCATCTGGTCACCGTCGAAGTCGGCGTTATATGCCGTACATACAAGCGGATGCAGACGAATGGCACGACCTTCTACCAGCGTAGGTTCGAACGCCTGAATACCCAGTCTGTGCAGCGTAGGAGCACGGTTTAAGAGAACCGGGTGTTCTTTGATTACATCTTCAAGAACGTCCCATACTTCTGGATGAATGCGCTCCACTTTACGCTTCGCTGATTTGATATTGTGCGCAAGCCCCTTGCTAACGAGCTCTTTCATAACGAAAGGCTTAAACAGTTCAAG
Organism: Aneurinibacillus danicus; assembly: GCF_007991215.1. Classification (GTDB taxonomy): domain Bacteria; phylum Bacillota; class Bacilli; order Aneurinibacillales; family Aneurinibacillaceae; genus Aneurinibacillus; species Aneurinibacillus danicus. The sequence goes on along the minus strand of NZ_BJXX01000124.1, from coordinate 33,608 downwards.
CGCCATTTCCTTTGGCAGACCGCACTGATACATCTTCAAATGCGGACCTACAACGATAACCGAACGTCCGGAGTAGTCAACACGCTTACCAAGCAGGTTCTGACGGAAACGTCCCTGCTTACCTTTCAACATATGACTGAGAGATTTGAGAGGACGGTTACCCGGGCCTGTTACCGGACGGCCACGGCGTCCGTTATCGATCAACGCATCCACCGCTTCCTGCAGCATGCGCTTCTCATTCTGTACGATAATATCCGGTGCGCCCAAGTCCAGAAGGCGCTTCAGACGGTTGTTCCGGTTAATTACGCGGCGATACAGATCGTTCAAATCAGACGTTGCAAAACGTCCGCCGTCCAGCTGTACCATCGGGCGAAGTTCCGGCGGAATGACCGGCAGTACATCAAGCACCATCCAATCCGGACGGTTGCCGGAGTTACGGAATGCTTCCAGCACTTCCAGACGCTTAATCACGCGGTTGCGTCGTTGTCCTTGCGCTGATTTCAATTCTTCTTTCAGGTAATCTACCTCTTTGTCGAGATCGATTTCCGCGAGCAGCCGCTTAATCGCTTCCGCACCCATGGAGGCCGTGAATGAGTTACCATACTTCTCACGATAGTTACGATACTCTTTCTCGGACAGCAGCTGTTTTTTCTCCAGGGGCGTCTCGCCCGGATCAACAACGACATAAGATGCGAAGTAGATAACTTCTTCTAAAGAGCGCGGGGACATGTCAAGCACAAGCCCCATGCGGCTCGGAATTCCTTTGAAATACCAGATGTGGGAAACAGGGGCAGCCAGTTCAATGTGCCCCATGCGCTCCCGGCGCACTTTCGCGCGGGTTACTTCAACGCCGCAACGATCGCAGACTACACCTTTGTAGCGAACACGCTTATACTTTCCACAGTGACATTCCCAGTCCTTTGTCGGCCCGAAAATTTTCTCGCAGAACAAGCCTTCTTTTTCCGGCTTTAAGGTCCGGTAGTTAATGGTTTCCGGCTTCTTGACCTCCCCGTAAGACCAGGAACGAATCTTATCCGGCGATGCGAGGCCAATCTTCATATACTCAAAATTATTCACATCTAACAAGGCGCATACCTCCCATTACTTCCCGGTTTCATCCTTTATTCTTCGGTACCGCTGATATTCAGGTGCAGCTTCTCTCCGGATGTATCGTCATCTTCATCCGTATCGCGCATCTCGATTTCCTGTTCGTCTTCGGAGAGAATTTTTACGTCCATACCTAAACTTTGCAGCTCTTTAATCAATACTTTAAAGGACTCCGGTACACCAGGTTCCGGTACATTTTCTCCTTTAACAATGGATTCGTATGTCTTCACACGACCCACAACGTCATCCGATTTGACAGTGAGGATTTCTTGGAGCGTATAAGCGGCACCGTATGCTTCGAGCGCCCATACTTCCATCTCCCCGAAACGCTGACCGCCGAACTGCGCTTTACCGCCGAGCGGTTGCTGGGTAACGAGAGAATACGGTCCTGTAGAGCGAGCATGGATTTTATCGTCAACCATGTGAGCCAGTTTAATCATATACATGACCCCGACAGTTACCGTGCGGTCAAATGGCTCTCCTGTACGTCCGTCATACAGAAGCGTCTTACCTGTGCGGCTTAATCCAGCCTCTTCCAAGGTATCAAATACATCTTCTTCGGTCGCACCGTCAAATACCGGCGTAGCAATATGAATACCAAGCGTCTTAGCGGCCATGCCAAGATGAACTTCGAGCGCCTGCCCAATGTTCATCCGAGACGGTACCCCCAGCGGATTCAGTACAACCTCTACCGGTGTGCCATCCGGTAGGAACGGCATATCCTCTTCCGGAAGGATACGGGCAATAACCCCCTTGTTACCATGTCGTCCGGCCATCTTATCTCCAACGGAGATTTTCCGTTTCTGTGCGATATATACGCGCACAAGCTGATTTACTCCCGGCGGAAGTTCATCGCCATTCTCACGGGTAAAGACTTTTACATCGACGACAATACCGGAGCCGCCGTGAGGCACGCGCAGGGATGTATCGCGCACTTCGCGCGCTTTCTCACCGAAGATGGCATGCAGCAGGCGCTCTTCCGCCGTCAGCTCTGTTACGCCCTTCGGTGTAACCTTACCTACCAGAATATCGCCGTCTTTAATTTCGGCACCGATGCGAATAATTCCGCGTTCGTCAAGATTACGCAGTGCGTCTTCCCCGACGTTCGGAATATCGCGTGTAATCTCTTCCGGTCCAAGCTTCGTATCGCGTGCTTCCGATTCATACTCTTCAATATGAATCGAAGTATAGACGTCTTCTTTTACGAGTTTCTCACTTAACAAAATGGCGTCCTCATAGTTGTAACCTTCCCAGGTCATGAACGCAACTACGACGTTGCGGCCAAGAGCCAACTCGCCCTTCTCCGTGGAAGGGCCATCTGCGATAATGTCCCCGGCTTTTACCACTTCGCCTTTTTTGATAATCGGACGCTGGTTAATGCATGTTCCCTGGTTAGAACGCTCAAACTTATGCAGTTTATATTTATCAATGTCACCCATAACCAGGCGGCCATCTACTTCTTCTTGACGTCGCACCCAAATTTCACGAGCAGTTACGCGTTCAACAACACCCGAATGGCGAACAACAGTGGCTACACCGGAGTCCTTGGCAGCTTTATGCTCCATACCTGTACCGATAAACGGAGCTTCCGGCACGAGCAGCGGTACAGCTTGACGCTGCATGTTCGCCCCCATTAGCGCGCGGTTGGCGTCGTCATTTTCCAGGAACGGAATCATTGCAGTCGCAACAGATACAACCTGCTTCGGCGATACGTCCATGTAATCGACCTTATCTCGCGGTACGGTAACGATTTCGCCTTTCCGGCGACAAATGACCATCTCATTGGCGAAACGTCCATCTTCCGTCAGCGGTGCATTGGCCTGCGCCACATTGAATACATCCTCTTCATCCGCGGTCAAATATTCAATCTCCATCGTTACACGGTTCGTTTCCGGGTCCACTTTGCGGCGCGGCGTCTCAATGAAGCCGTATTCGTTAATGCGCGCATACGAGGACAGCGAGTTAATCAGACCAATGTTTGGACCCTCTGGAGTCTCAATCGGACACATGCGCCCGTAGTGAGAATGGTGAACGTCACGTACTTCGAAGCCTGCGCGCTCACGCGTCAAACCGCCAGGTCCAAGTGCAGACAGACGGCGCTTGTGTGTAAGCTCAGCCAGCGGATTGGTCTGGTCCATAAATTGCGAGAGCTGAGAGCTTCCGAAGAACTCTTTGATCGCCGCAATAACCGGACGAATGTTAATCAATGCCTGCGGTGTAATCGCGTTCGCATCCTGGATGGACATACGCTCACGCACTACACGCTCCATCCGGGACAGACCGATACGGAACTGATTCTGCAGAAGTTCCCCTACAGAACGCAGACGACGGTTACCCAGATGGTCGATATCATCCGTTGTGCCAATACCATGCAGCAGATTAATGAAATAGTTGATAGACGCGATGATATCAGCCGGCGTAATATGCTTAACTTTTTTATCAATCATGCCGTTCGACGTAACTTTGATAACTTTTCCGTCTTCGGTCGGGGAGAAGATATTAATAGACTGCAGACGAATCTCTTCTTCCAACACGCCACCGCGAGGTCTTACGTTTACAAATCCAACGTTATCTTCAAGAAACGGCAGAATACGATCGAGCAGACGGCGGTCAATCACTTGGCCTGCTTCTGCGATAATTTCGCCCGTGTTTGTATCAATTAATGTTTCAGCTAAACGCTGATTGTATAATCTATTCTTAATATGGAGTTTCTTATTAATTTTATAGCGACCTACGTTCGCGAGGTCATATCGCTTCGGATCGAAGAAGCGAGAAATCAGCAGGCTCTTCGCATTCTCGACAGTCGGCGGCTCACCCGGACGCAGTCTTTCATAGATTTCGATAAGTGCTTTTTCAGTTGAATCCGTGTTGTCTTTCTCAAGCGTATTCTTGATATACTCGTCTTCGCCGAGCAGGTTCAAGATTTCTACATCCGTACCGAACCCTAATGCACGCAAAAGAACCGTAACCGGGATCTTCCTCGTACGGTCGATACGAACATAAATAATGTCCTTCGCGTCGGTTTCGAGTTCAAGCCATGCGCCTCGGTTTGGAATAACGGTTGCAGCATAAGCTTGCTTACCATTCTTATCTACTTTTGTGCTGAAATAAACGCTAGGAGAACGAACAAGCTGACTAACAATAACCCTCTCAGCTCCATTGATTATGAAAGTACCCGTCTCTGTCATAAGCGGGAAATCACCCATGAATACTTCCTGTTCTTTGACTTCTCCCGTTTCTTTGTTAATGAGACGAACTTTCACACGCAGCGGAGCAGCATACGTTACATCTCGTTCTTTTGATTCATCGACAGAATATTTCGGTTCACCTAAACTGTAATCAATAAATTCAAGAACAAGATTGCCTGTGAAATCTTGAATCGGCGAGATATCATGAAACATCTCGCGAAGCCCTTCTTCTAAGAACCATTCATATGACTTCTGTTGGATTTCAATCAGGTTCGGTAATTCCATTACCTCTTTGATTCTCGCGTAGCTGCGACGCTGGCGATGACGTCCACACTGAATTAGATGACCTGCCAACTTATTCACCTCTCAAACCGAGTTTTTGCACAAAAAAGAACAAAGCCTTCCTATTAGTATGTAGAGAAGACTTTATTATTAATTTGAAGAACCGGATGCTAATATTATTCCAGTATTTCCCGGATATAATATTCTCATACTTACTTCATAACCTTCCTTTCATTTCACAAAAAAAAGGTTGACATTTTATGCAGTTTCCATCCACTCGTTCGCATATACAGTGGCATTAAATAACGATATCACATGCGAAAAACAATGTCAACTCAAGATTTTATTGCCTGAAAAACGGAATATCCTTTCTTTTTTGCGACTTCCCGTACTTCAGAATACAATCCTTGCAGTTTTGCAAGCGCAGAGGGTGCTCCCTGCTTTTTTTGAATAACGACCCAAAGGCTTCCTCCCGGCACCAGATAGTGAACCGCATCTTCGAAAATGCCGTGTACCACTTGCTTCCCGGCGCGAATCGGCGGATTGGTTAGAATCACATCAAACTTCCGGTCGGAAGGTACAGCGGTAAGGCGGTCGCTTACTATCGCCTGCGCATTCTGAATTGCATTCAAGCTTATATTCCGGTTCGCAAGCGACACAGCCCGTTCATTCACATCCACCATAAGAACATTACCTGATGGGGAGAGCGTTGCCGCGGCCATTCCTATCGGACCATACCCGCAGCCCACATCGAGAACGTCCATCCCATCTTTGATTTCCATTGCCTCAATTAAAAGGACACTGCCAAAATCAATGCGATTTTTCGAAAAAACGCCGCGATCGGTAATAAAACGAAACTCTCTGCCTCGCAACTCGAACGTGAAAGTTTGCTCTTTACTGTCGGCTCCAGGTTGATTCGTATAGTAATGTTCCATCCGCGTCTCCTCATATTGGCCATGTTGGAAGTAAGAAAATAGAAGTTAAAATTTATGCAGAAAAAGGAGCATCCTTTTTCTTTCTATTCTTCTATCCTCCTGCCTCTAAAATAAAGCCCGGCGCATCGCACGCCGGGCTTATTATGAGCAGTTAAAAACTACTTAAGTTCAACAGTTGCGCCAGCTTCTTCAAGCTTAGCTTTGATTTGTTCAGCTTCTTCTTTAGCAACGCCTTCTTTAACGTTTGCAGGCGCGCCGTCAACCATAGCTTTCGCTTCTTTCAGGCCAAGACCCGTGATTTCGCGAACAACTTTGATAACGTTGATTTTGGAAGCACCAGCGTTAGCCAGAACAACTGTGAATTCAGTTTGTTCAGCTTCAGCAGCACCGCCAGCAGCGCCGCCTACAACTGCTACCGGAGCAGCTGCAGTTACGCCGAATTCTTCTTCGATTGCTTTTACAAGATCGTTCAGTTCAAGAACGGACATTTCTTTGATCGCTTCAATGATTTGTTCTTTACTCATTGTAATTTTCCTCCTAACAAATAAGTAGATTAAGCCTCTTGGCCTTCTTTTTGGTCACCGACAGCTTTAACAGCAAGCGCGAAGTTGCGAATAGGTGCTTGAAGCACGCTAAGCAACATAGAGAGCAGACCTTCGCGATTCGGCAGGCTAGCGATAGCCTTCACTTCGTCAACGGAAAGGACTTTGCCTTCCATTACGCCGCCCTTAATTTCAAGAGCTTCGTTTGCTTTTGCGAAATCAGAGAGAACTTTTGCAGCAGCGATTTCATCTTCCTTACTGAATGCGATGGCTGTAGGGCCAGTCAATACCGCATCCAGATCAGTCAGACCCGCTTCAGCAGTCGCACGGCGAGTCAGTGTGTTTTTGTACACTTTGAACTCTACGCCAGCTTCGCGGCACTTCTTGCGCAGCTCAGTTACTTGTGCTACGTTCAGCCCACGGTAGTCAGTTACGACTGTGCTTTTGCTATTTTGAAGTTTCTCAACGATTTCGTTAACGATTTGAACTTTCTCTTCACGTACGGACATGTTTGCACCTCCTGTAGCATGAGACTTTTATAATGAAAAAAGCCCACGCAGACATGCGAAGGCTTCGGATACATCAATCTATATCTTCATCAGCACCTCGGAAGGAAATTAAGCCTGACCGTGTCAGGCACCTTCTGTCTACGGTAACGGCATATTCATTTATCAACAAATGCTATCTTATCAATCCTAAGAATTTATGTCAAGCCATTATTTTGTAGGAACAGCAACTTTTACGCCGGGACCCATTGTGGAGCTTACAGTGATATTCTTCATGTAAGTACCTTTTGCGGCAGCCGGTTTTGCTTTTTGCAGGGTATCGATCAGCGTGCGCAGGTTTTCTGCAAGCTTCTCGCTTTCGAAAGATACTTTACCGATCGGAGCGTGGACATTACCCGCTTTATCTGTACGGTATTCGATTTTACCTGCTTTAATTTCTTTAACCGCTTTTTCAACTTCAAATGTTACAGTACCAGTTTTCGGGTTCGGCATTAAGCCTTTCGGTCCGAGTACACGACCCAGTTTACCTACAGTACCCATCATGTCCGGCGTTGCAACAACTACGTCGAATTCAAACCAACCTTGTTGAATCTTCGCTACGTAGTCTTCGTCGCCTACATAATCTGCTCCTGCAGCTTCTGCTTCTTTCGCTTTTTCGCCTTTTGCAAATACAAGCACGCGAGAAGTTTTACCAGTACCATGCGGAAGTACAACAGCGCCGCGGATTTGTTGATCGTTCTTACGAGGGTCAACGCCCAGGCGGAATGCTACTTCTACAGTTTCATCAAATTTAGCTTTCGAAGCTTTTTTAACGAGTTCAAGAGCTTCGTCGATTTCATAAGCAACGTTGCGGTCAATCAGTTTTGCAGCTTCTAAGTAATTCTTACCCTTTTTCGCCACTTTAATTTCCTCCTTAATTGTGGTTTTAACGGTTGTGCCTCCCACGAAACAGGGCTGCGCGTCGACGGATACACTCCGTACTTACACAACCCTGCGGCAGAAACATGTTTGGTTAGCCAGCCAATTAATTAGTCAACGATTGTGATGCCCATGCTGCGGGCAGTACCTTCAACCATGCGCATAGCAGCTTCTACATCTGCCGCGTTCAGGTCAGGCATTTTGGTTTCAGCGATTTCACGAACTTTGTCGCGTTTCACAGTCGCAACTTTTGTTTTATTCGGTACAGCGGAACCGGATTCGATTCCTGCAGCTTTTTTCAGCAGAACTGCAGCCGGCGGAGTTTTTGTGATGAATGTGAACGAACGATCTTCGAACACGGTAATCTCAACCGGAATAATCAGACCTGCTTGTTCTTGTGTACGAGCATTGAATTCTTTACAGAATCCCATAATATTCACACCAGCTTGACCGAGAGCCGGACCAACCGGCGGTGCCGGGTTCGCTTTACCTGCGGGGATTTGAAGTTTAACGACTTTCATAACTTTTTTAGCCATGTGGTACACCTCCTAGAAACAATAGCTCTATAACTTAGCCACTTGAGCAAAGTCCAACTCAACCGGCGTTTCGCGTCCAAACATATCAACCAATACTTTGACTTTGCGCTTGTCCAGTTGAATCTCTTCAACCAAACCAACCATGTTGGCGAACGGACCTTCTTTAACCTTCACCATTTCTTTCAGCTCAAAGTCGACACGGTGCACAGATTCTTCCATGCCCATCTGCTTCATAATCGAAGTCACTTCTTCAGGAAGTAAAGGAGTCGGTTTCGAACCCGCACCTGCAGAGCCAACGAACCCGGTCACACCCGGCGTATTACGTACCACATACCAGGAATCGTCGGTCATTACCATCTCGACGAGCACGTACCCCGGAAAAACCTTTTTCGTTACGACTTTTTTCTTACCGTCGCGTTCTTCGGTTTCCTCTTCGGTAGGAATCAGCACGCGGAAGATTTTATCTTCCATTCCCATTGACTCGACGCGCTTTTCCAGATTTGTTTTCACCTTATTCTCGTATCCTGAATAAGTGTGAACTACATACCAGTGTTTTTCCATGATTCGAGGACAAACAGGTGTCCTTACCCCCCCATCATTATTTCCCGGTCTTCAATATAAATTCGAGAAGTTGAGAAATACCTAAGTCGATTACTAAGAAGAAGATTGCGATGAGCGTCACCGTTACCAGCACGACCGTCGTGTAAGAAACCAGTTCTTTACGGGTCGGCCATGTCACTTTCTTCAGTTCGGTCCAGGCTTCCTTCAAAAAGGCCGGTCCGCGTTTGAGTTTATCAACAAAACTCATAACGCACCCCCAATAAAATCGAACTCTTACAATACATTAGCGAGTTTCACGATGAAGAGTATGATCATTGCAGAATTTGCAGTATTTCTTCATCTCGATGCGTTCCGTTTGCTTACGTTTGTTTTTCGTTGTGGTATAGTTGCGTTGTTTGCACTCGGTGCACGCTAACGTTACAGTTACCCGCATGATGTTACACCTCCCACATTATTAGCCGTTATCGGCTTTTCATAGTTAATTTTGCATCAAGTAAAACCGTGTTTGCACACGGCTACCTCAAATACTTTATCACAGTGGAAAATAGGTGTCAAACAAAAATTTTGACATCTACTTCTACATCTTAAATCGCGCCACCAAGCTTTCCATCTGATCAGATAGACGAGCCATATTAGCCGCATCATTTGACAACTGCTGTGCGGCCGCTGCCTGCTGCTCGCTGACCGCCGCCACTTCCTCAGAGCCTGCGGACGCTTCTTCCGTAATCGCTGAGACGCGCTCCATCTGTTCCAACACTTTGCGGGCATTCTCTTCCGCCACTTTAATAGATGAAGTAATATACGCGCTCCTCTCACCCACAAGCTTAATATGCTCATGAATTTTACCAAACGAATCACCGGTGTGGTGCACCATTTCCCGTCCTTCGATAATCACGTCGTGTCCGCGCAGAATCGAATCAATTGCTTCGTGCGTCTCCCGCTTGTTCTCCTGCACAATCCGTGAAATATTGCCTGCCGCTTTATCCGTCGCTTCCGCAAGCTTGCGGACTTCATCCGCCACGATCGCAAAGCCTCGGCCCGCTTCACCGGCACGTGCCGCTTCGATGCTGGCGTTCAGCGCGAGCAGGTTCGTCTGTGAAGCAATCCCGGTTATCAGACTAACAATCTGCCCGATTTCTTCAGAACGTTCACCAAGCTTCTGTACGACTTCGGACGCACTGTCTACCATTCGTTGAATCTCTTCCATTTTATCCATGGCCGCCTGCACTGACTTCTCGCCTTCTTCCGTCAATTCGTTGGTCGCGATAAACGTTCGGTTCATTTCATCGGCATAAACGGAGATTTGCTGCAGACTTTCATTGACGAGCGCAACCTCCATGTTTGCCGATTGAATAGAGTGGGCAATATCTCCGGCGCCTTCCGCCAGATCGTTAATCGTCACCGCTACCTGCTCCGCAGAGTGTGTTGTCTCCTGGCTGGCCAATGTAAGAACTTCTGAAGATTTTCGCATTTTTTGGGAAGCTTCCTTGATTTCAAGCAATAGCATATGAACACTTTCAACCATCTGGTTAAAGTTACGGCTAAGCACTCCTACTTCATCATTGCTGCGGTTTGGCGTTTTCACCGTTAAGTCGCCCGCTGCAATCATGGCCGTCAACTCGCTCAGATGGCGAATCGGACGCACGAAACGCGAGGAAAATACAATAAGAATAATAACCGCAAACACAAGGACGACGCTGGCGGTCACGAATGATAATTTCGCCAGATAATCTAGTTGACTGGATGCTTCCTTGACCGGAGCCGTAATGGCAACTACCCAGCCTGTGGTCGATACCTGTGAAAAGAACGCATATTTATCCACGCCTTTATAGGTATATCTTTTGTATCCAGTCTTACCAACAAACGCCTGCTCAATACCTTCCTTGAGTGATGGAATGTTCAACTTGAGAACATTAAGTTTTAGAATTTCCTCTTGCTGCGGATAGCTGATAACCAGGCCGTCCCGCTGCACCATATACGCATACCCGGTCTCTCCGATCTTTTGACTGACGACAATCTCGTTCATCGTGGTAAGCGGAACGGTCGCGCCTAACATACCGCTGAGTTGATTTTGTTGATTATAAATCGGACTTGCGATAACCACCACCAATTTACCGGAAGCCCGCGAGATAAGGGGGTCGGAAATGGCATAGAAATCTCCACTGGTCACCCGCTTAAAGTATGGACGGTTACCTACATCCACCTTTTGACCTGCCGTCGTAAATGCCTTCCCCTGTAAATCGGCAATAAAAAACATCTCATATCCCTGATATTCTTTTAGTTTGGATTTTAAATAGGAAAGCTGCATATCTTTATTCATGCTTCGGATATCCATGCTCGAAGCTATATTCGTGACGCGGTCCTTCTGCTGCACCAACCAGTCGGTTACTTTGTTATTTAGCAATTCAAGCTGAATAAACGCCCGTTCCTGAAAGCTGCTTTCCAGAAATTCTTTGGCCTTATTATGATTCAGCCAGGCCACAAAAGAAAGCGCTATCATAATAATCGGAATAATAACTGCTAACAATTTAATTTTAAGACTTCTTGCTCTCATCCTTCTCCCCCTCTCTAAGAAATCAATGAATTCAAACTATTATACCATGATAAATGACTTATATATTATATTTCGTCAAACTTTTTTTGATAATTTAAGATCGTTTTTGAAAAAAATAAAAACAGGGCTTTTGCCCTGTCTTCATCTGTCTTCTATTACACTTGAGAAACTTCACGAACTTCCAAATATTTTTCAAGCTTACGTTTTACTCGTTGGAGAGCATTATCAATCGATTTTACATGACGACGCAAGTCAACCGCAATTTCTTGGTACGAACGTCCGTCCAAATACAGAAGCAACACCTGTTGTTCTAAATCACTCAGAATTTCGCTGATTTTGTCTTCAATGTCATCATACTCTTCCTGGTTGATAATCAACTCTTCCGGGTCCGTCACCCGTGTCCCGCAGATAATATCCAGCAAAGTACGATCCGAATCTTCATCATAAATGGGCTTGTCCAATGAGACATAGGAATTAAGAGGAATATGTTTCTGTCGGGTGGCTGTTTTGATCGCAGTAATAATCTGGCGCGTAATACACAATTCAGCAAACGCTTTAAAGGAGGCAAGCTTATCTCCTTTAAAGTCCCGAATCGATTTGTACAGCCCAATCATACCTTCCTGCACAATATCTTCACGATCGGCACCGATTAAAAAATACGAACGGGCTTTCGAGCGCACAAAATTCTTATACTTATTAATTAGGTATTCCAGCGCGTCGCTGTCTCCTAACCGTACAAGATCCACAATGTCCTCATCATATAGAGCTTCATAGCGGGTATGGTCTGCAGCCAAACATCATCCCTCCGACCTGCCGTTATGCATTAGATAAAGCCATTATATATTATGTAACCTTTTACCGTCAATAAAATCACCTGTCCCCACGACGCCACTTTTCGAATTTTTTTTTAATTTCGTCGCTCAGTTCAAGACCTCTTCCTCTGGGCTGCTGCTTCGTCTCCCGTACTTTCTCACTAATGTCACGGTTCACCCGCTTCATCTCCAACCAGAGTTCGCGGGCTGATTTGCGTAAAGCGCCATATCCGAATGTTACCCGCTGCTCTGTATAATCCGAGGTCGCTACATAAATCTGACGATGGCGATTAGATAACTCGAATACGAGCCTTTCGATGCATTCGTCGGCCGTTTCCTTTTCTTTCGTATAGCGAATGTCCAGACGGTGTTCACGCATTTTTTTTCCTTTGCCTTTGACATTATGTGCGTCAAACACAACAATAACACGCGTCCCGGTGAATCCCTGGTAATCCGCAAGCCAACCGAGCAAATCATCCCGCGCTTCTTCCAGGCTGATTTTCTTTTTTTCCTTCAGTCTCTTCCAATCCCCGATGACATTGTAGCCATCCACTATCAGTATCTCTTCCATGCCGCTCCGCCCTTACTTGGCTAACGGATGACGCTGGCGGTAGACTTCATACATCAACAAGGCTCCAGCGACGGATGCATTCAACGATGTCACATGTCCAGTCATCGGAAGTTTAACCGTAAAATCACATTTCTTTTCAATCAGGCGGCTCATGCCTTTGCCTTCACTCCCAATGACGAGTGCAATGCCCATATCAAGCCGCGCTTCACGAAATTCTTCTGCTCCGGAAGCGTCCGTTCCTACAACCCAAATATTGCGCTCTTTCAAATCTTCAATGGTACGCGCCAGATTTGCTACACGAGCGACCGGGACATATTCAATGGCCCCGGCCGATGCTTTAGCCACTGTAGATGTTAAGCCGGCCGAGCGACGTTTTGGAATGATAACACCGTGTACACCTGTGGCATCTGCTGTCCGAAGAATAGAGCCAAGATTATGCGGGTCCTCTATTTCATCCAAAATGACAAGAAATGGCGGTTCTCCGGAGGTCTCTGCCCGGGCAAGAATTTCATCTACTTCTACATAGTCGTAAGCAGCAATATAGGCGAGAATACCTTGATGACTCTCTCCTGCGGCAGCCTGATCCAGCTTCTTGCGCGGCACGATTTGAATCGTTACTCCCGCTTCTTTTGCCAGCGCCATAACCTGGCCGGTTACCCCTTTTTGCGAGCCTTCGGCAATCCATATTTTATTGATTGAGCGTCCTGAGCGCAGCGCTTCAAGAACGGGATTCTTCCCAACAATATATTCACTCATGGCAAACTCCTTTTTATTCATTCGTTTTCTCCACCCAGTCGAGCGAATACGATAAAATCTCGTCCAACCGCTCTTCCTGTCCGGTCAAATACAAAAAGCCAAGCAACGCTTCAAACCCGGTGCTAAGGCGATAATCAGCCACCCGCGCATTCTTTGGCATGGTCGCCGATTTGGCGTTCCGGCCCCGTCTCAGTACTGCCTGTTCTTCTTCCGTCAATCGCTCCCAAATTCCGCTTACAATACCTGCCTGTGCCTTAGCCGACACATAGCGTACCGCAGCACGCTGCAGCAGGTTCGGTTTGACTTCCCCCGCTGCAATTAAATGCTGGCGTACACGAACCTCCAATACTGCATCGCCCATATAAGCAAGCGTGAGCGCATTCATCTGCTTCGGATCTCTTATTAGTTTGTCCTGCTTCATAGCCGCTCCTTCTCCCGGCTTATTTTCGATGCCATCGTATGCCCTGCGGCGTATCTTCCAGCACAATTCCCATCTCCTGCAGCTGGTTGCGGATTTCATCGGCGCGGGCGAAATTTTTCTCTTTCCGTGCTAGCGTTCTCTCTTCAATTAACGCATTGATTTCTTCGTCAGACGGACCCGTTACGGACGCTTCAGCTTCACCAAAAGAAATACCCAATACATCGCCTAATTCGGCAAACAGGGATAAATAAGCTTCCGCTAATTCTTTCTTCACTGCGCTCCCCGCCATGAACTGATTGACTTCACGCACGATATCAAACAGTACTGTAATCGCATCTGCCGTATTAAAGTCATTATTCATCTCTTCGATAAACCGCTTACGGAATGCATCCAACCGCTGTTTTTCTTCTTCTGTTGTGACTTCATTGGCTGCGGAAATGAGATGATGTTTCAGATTGCGAACACATGTATCTATGCGCCCCAGACTGTTTGCCGCCTGCTGCAGCAGTTCATCGCTGAAGTTGATAGGATTACGGTAATGGGCGCTCAGCATAAAGAAACGGACAACACGCGGTGAATATTTTTCCCGCACGTCCTTTACAAGGATGAAGTTACCGAGCGACTTGGACATTTTTTCATTTTCGATGTTAATATATCCATTATGCATCCAATATTTCGCCATCGGATGACCTGTTAAACATTCCGATTGCGCAATTTCGTTTTCATGGTGCGGGAAGGTCAGATCATGCCCGCCGCCATGAATGTCAAACGTGTCACCCAAATATTTGTGCGACATCGCCGAACACTCAATATGCCAGCCCGGACGCCCTTTGCCCCATGGACTCTCCCAGTAGATTTCCCCTGGCTTCGCACCTTTCCACAGCACGAAATCAAGCGGATTCTCTTTCTTGTCATTGACCTCGATACGCGCTCCCGCCTGCAGTTCTTCAATATTCTGATGCGACAGCTTCCCGTACTCCGGGAATGAAGCCGTACGGAAATACACGTCTCCACCTGCTACATACGCATGCCCCTTCTCGATCAATCCTTCGATAAAGAAGATAATTTCCGGAATATGCTCGGTGACTTTCGGATGAATATCAGCTTCTTTGACACCAAGCGCACGTACGTCCTCTACAAAAGAGGCAATGAACTTTTCCGCCACTTCCTCGACGCTCATGCCGCTCTCGTTGGCTTTTTTTATGATTTTGTCGTCCACATCAGTGAAATTTTGAACATAGGTTACATCGTATCCGCGATACATGAAATAACGGCGAACCACATCAAACACAATCGGCGGACGGGCATTTCCAATATGAATGAAGTTATAGACCGTAGGCCCACACACGTACATTTTTACCTTACCCGGCTCAAGAGGAACAAACTCTTCTTTTTTGCGTGTTAGCGTATTATATATTTTAATATTGCTCATCGGACTGTCGACTCTCCTTCAATTGTTTTACTTCCTGTCTAAGCATGTCAATCTCGCGCTGCATCGAACGCATAACTTCACCAATCGGGTCAGGCAGATTCACCTGATCCAAGTCTTGCCCTACACGTATACCGTCCTGTATGACAATCCGGCCCGGAATACCGACGACAGTCGAGTTTGGGGGCACTTCCTGCAACACGACTGAACCAGCACCGATTTTGGAGTTATCACCGATCGTCATCGAACCAAGCACTTTGGCCCCAGAAGCGATAAGGACGTTATTGCCGATAGTCGGATGGCGCTTGCCTTTTTCTTTACCGGTGCCGCCCAGAGTCACTCCCTGATAGAGCGTTACATTATCGCCGATTTCACACGTTTCTCCGATAACGACACCCATTCCATGGTCAATAAACAGCCCCTTGCCGATCTTCGCTCCCGGATGAATCTCAATTCCTGTCAACCATCGACCAAACTGGGATACCATCCTTGCTAAAGTATAAAACTTTCTATTCCATAGGCCATGGCTTACACGGTAAAACCAGATCGCATGCAATCCGGAGTACGTAAGTATGACCTCTAATGTACTGCGCGCCGCCGGGTCCCGTTCCATAACCGCACCAACATCTTCCCGCAGTGTTTTAAGCATCTTTTCACTCCTTTTTTTCAAAAAAAAAGCCTCTACAGCCAGTCTTCGGCTGCAGAGACGGTCGATGATTTCCGCGGTTCCACTCTGCTTCATCCTGCTTGAATCCGTAAAAGCAGGATGCTCTTTGCTACCGGTAACGCGGGAAACGGAGCTTCCTACTGACATATAAGGTGTTCGGAAGCCCGGCTCACGGATGCATTTCCGAAAACGGAGAACAGGGCCGCTTCCAGCACGGTACAGCTATTCTGTACCGGCGGCCTTCTCTGGTGCTCTCTTTCTTTTTCGTACTTCTTCCGCTCTTTGCCGTTGAATATTGGATTTTGTCGTATTATTTTACAATCTGTTCATAGTGATTAGCTACATTCGCCACTCGCTGCATTACGGTTTCGCGTCCCAGCAGAAACAACGTCTCGTTCAGATCTCTGCCGTGGGTAAATCCGGTAACCGCCACACGAACCGGCATGAATAATTTCTTACCTTTTTGTCCGGTCGACTTCTGCACGGCTTTTAACGCACCTTTAATTGTGTCAGCGGTATATTCATCAAGTGCCGCCAGCTCTTCATAGAAAGCCTTCATTACGTCCGGCACCTGTTCTTCGGCCAGCACAGTTTTTGCTTCTTCATCGTATTTTACTTCGTTTTCGAAGAAGGACGCAGCCAACTCCACGATTTCTGCCGCATAATGCAGCTGTTCCTGATACAGGGCTACCAATCTCTCTGCCCATATACGCTGCTCATCACTCAATTCCTGCGGAAGCTGCCCTGCGCTTTGCATATGCGAAATACAGAGTTCAGCAATTCGCTCCACCGGTGTCTGCTTGATGTAATAATTGTTCATCCAGTTTAGCTTATGAACGTCGAAGATGGCAGGTGACTTGGAGACACGGCTTAACGAGAACTTCTCAATAAGCTCCTCACGCGTGAATATCTCCTGCTCTTCTTCCGGAGACCATCCGAGAAGCACGAGAAAATTCATGAGAGCCTCCGGCAAATAACCCAGCTCCCGGTATTGTTCCATAAATTGAATAATGGACTCGTCCCGTTTGCTCATCTTCTTGCCGTCCGGATTCAGGATTAACGCAACATGCGCAAATTCAGGCGCTTCAAAACCGAGCGCTTCATAAATCATCAACTGGCGCGGTGTATTGGACAAATGCTCTTCACCGCGGATGACGTGCGTAATCTTCATTAAAGCATCGTCAATAACAACTGCAAAGTTATATGTTGGGATACCATCCGGACGACAAATGACAAAATCGCCGATCCCGTTCGATTCGAATGTGACTTCACCACGGATGTGATCATGCACGGTATATTCACGATTTTCCTGAACACGGAAACGAATGGAAGCTTTGCGGCCTTCCGCTTCATAGACTTCAATCTGTTCCGGAGTCAGATTGCGGCATGTTCCCGCATAGCGGGGCGTCTCGCCTCTCGCTTTCTGCGCCTCACGTTCCGCAGTCAGTTCTTCTTCCGTACAGTAGCAAGGATACGCTTTTCCTTCCGCTACCAGTTGGTCAATGTATTTCTGATAAATATCCAGTCTGTCCATGGAACGATAGGGACCGACACCGCCGTCCTTGTCAATGCTTTCGTCCCACTCCGTGCCAAACCAGCGCAGACTCTCGATTAATTTTGCTTCCGCATCTTCCACATTTCGCTTCCGATCCGTATCTTCAATGCGGACAATAAAATCACCGCCGTGGTGACGGGCAAACAGATAGTTAAACAGCGCCGAGCGGGCGCCTCCAATATGTAAATGTCCGGTTGGACTCGGTGCAAACCGTACGCGGACTTTTTTCGACATGAACTGCCACCATCCTTCAGTTTTTTCGCTTCATCTATTATAAGCCTACTTTTTGTAACAATACAACAGCCATGGCTGCGATTCCTTCGCCCCTGCCTGTAAAGCCGAGCTTCTCCGTTGTGGTGGCTTTCACATTAATCCGCTCTGTTTCCGTTTCGACGCAAGCAGCAATTGTCTCGCGCATTTGCTCTATATGCGGCGCCATTTTTGGCCGCTGGGCAATAATGGTTGCGTCCACATTGCCGATAGTATATCCTTTTTCTTTTACCAGCTTCCAGACATCGCGCAGCAGCACTTGACTATCTGCATCTTTGAATGCGGCGTCCGTATCCGGAAAATGCTTTCCGATATCACCAAAACCCAACGCCCCCAGAATGGCATCAGTAATCGCATGCAACAGCACATCCGCATCCGAATGCCCAAGAAGCCCTTTCTCATAAGGGATCTCCACACCGCCGATGATAAGTTTGCGGCCTTCTACCAACTGATGAACATCAAATCCCTGTCCTACCCGAATCATTGCTCCCTCTCCCTTCTCCACTTCAAAATCGCTTCGCCGAACACAATGTCCTCCGGCGTAGTCAGCTTAATATTCGTATATTCTCCTTCTACAACATGCACCGCCTGTCCGATTCTCTCCACCAGCGACGCATCGTCCGTGCCCAGAAAACCATCCTTTCGCGCCTGTTCATGGGCAGCAAGAATATCGGACAAAGCAAAAGCCTGTGGCGTTTGTACAGCCCACAAGCTTTTCCTTGGCGGTGTGTCCATCACAACTCCCGTCTCGTCCGTCCGCTTGATCGTATCCTTCACGGGTACAGCCAGAATGGCAGCGCGCTTCACACGCACCGCATCGACCAACTTCTCAAGCGTCGAACAGGAAAGAAACGGCCGGGCACCGTCATGGATCATGACATAGTCGGAAGAAGAGAGTGCCGTAATCCCCAGGTATACGCTGTCCTGACGCTCCGCTCCCCCCGGGATTACCAGAGCCTGCGGATACGCTGCGAGCAGCTTGCGCGTGCGCTCTACATCTTCCTCCGCTGTTACAACGACAATTTCCTTCACATATTCCAGTCCGACAAACAGGTCAAGCGTATGGAGCAGCACCGGTTTTCCGGCCAGTTCAATGAACTGCTTTTTCACCGGTCCGCCCATACGTTTTCCTTGCCCTGCGGCTGCAATGACTACACCTATATTCACTTCATTCACTCATTTCCTACAGCGCTTTTTCCATTAGCTTCGGCTTGGCGAAAATCATTCGTCCGGCCGACGTCTGCAGCACGCTTGTGACAATGACGTCCAAAAATGAACCGATGTATTCGCGTCCGCCTTCTACCACGATCATCGTGCCATCATCGAGATATGCCACGCCCTGACCATTTTCTTTACCATCTTTAATTACCTGCACATGCAGCTCTTCCCCCGGCAGAACCACCGGTTTGACCGCATTCGCCAAATCGTTAATATTTAAAACGGAGACACCCTGCAATTCACATACTTTATTTAAGTTAAAATCGTTCGTCACGACTTTCCCTTTCATCACTTTGGCCAGCTTAACCAGCTTGCTGTCCACTTCGCTAATTTCATCAAAGTCCTGATCCGTGATAATAACCTTTACCTTTAATTCTTTTTGAATCTTGTTTAAAATGTCAAGCCCGCGACGCCCACGATTACGCTTTAGCGCATCGGAAGAATCAGCGATATGCTGCAACTCTTCAAGGACGAATTCCGGAATGACAAGTGCGCCTTCGATGAAGCCCGTTTTACAAATGTCCGCAATTCGTCCGTCGATAATTACGCTTGTATCAAGAATTTTATAAGGAACCTGGTTTACTTCTTGTTTTTCCTCTTTCTTCTTGTCACTTTTAAAGCGACCGATAGAAAAAACCGACATAATTTCATCGCGTTTGCGCAGACCTACCTGAAAACCAATGTAACCGCACAAAACGGAAATAAGCAGCGGGAGCAATCGCGCCACGATCGGAATGGGAATGCTATTGATAGGAAGAAAAAGCAAAAACGCCACAATAAGTCCAATAATAAGCCCCATAGCTCCAAACAGCACATCCGTAATCGGAAGCTTAATTAGCGTCTCTTCACTGCGTTTAATCGTCTTCACAATATATTCTGTCGGCCAAGAGGTAATGAAAAAGAATAGCACTGCACCAAGCACCGCGCTAATATACTCCACACCTGGCACTGCCCCGATATAGATAAGCGAATTCAGCAATTCCAACAGGTCGGGGCCAAATTGATATCCCAATCCTGCACCAACCAGGAGGAAAAACAACTGAATAATTCTTCTGACCATACATTCACCTCCTCAAAATGATTCATATTTCATTATAGTCATATCTACCAAATAAAAAACGCTCGAAAGCAAAACAGTTTGCCAAAATTTGCTTTCTATTTCTCTTACGTAAACACGGAGCAAAAAGTTACATGGAAAGAAAAGAGAAAAGCTTCTCTTAGAGAAGCTTTTCCCCTCTAACTATTGACTACCTGCTCTAACAGGTCAGTCGCCTGCTCTTCATCAATATTTTTGACGAGCACCAATTCACTCAGCAAAATTTGTCGAGCGTTATCAAGCATCTTACGCTCGCCCGTCGATAGTCCTTTTTCTTTCTCTCTGTGCATTAATTCACGAACAACGCCAGCAACTTCGTAAATGTCACCCGTCCGCATCTTCTCCATGTTCTTACGATACCTGCGGTTCCAGCTGATGCTCAGGTCATCTTCTTCACGTCGCAAAATTTCCATCACTCTCTCAAGTGCCGCCATATCTACTACCTGACGAATACCAAGTTTCGACACTTTTCCCATCGGGATCATGATCTGCATATTGCCGACCGGCATCTTCATAATATAGTACTGCTGTTTCTCACCAAGAATCTCCTTCTCTTCAATGGCTTCGATGATACCTGCTCCATGCATTGGATAAACAACCTTATCGCCAATTCGAAACAACAAACCCACCCCCAACAGAGTATCCAAGTTCACCATATCATAGCATTCTGTTTTTGTCAACATTTAAAATTAATAATCATATCACATAAAAAACAAACATGTCAACAAATATGTCAAATTAATTTTATATGATCAAAAAAAGACCGGAGATAGACTCCGATCTTTACTATGAATTCGTAATCTCCTCTTCGGCATTCCGGTGGCGGCGCCTCCGCACCATCCGGTCAATATTCTTCTTCACGCCATACAGTGCGTAAAAAACGAGAGGAATAAATACAATCATCGGGAACTGTGCCGGAAAACGCATGGCCATAACCGCCACAATGATAACGATAATGGGAGTGACCCAATATGCAGAACGAGGAATTCCCACTTTTTTGAAGTTAGGATATTTAATGTTACTAACCATCAAGTAGGACAGTCCAAGCATGATCAGCACAAGATATACCGGCGGAAACGCATTGTGATACAATGCCAGCGTAGCCAGCACGCCACCCGCAGCCGTAATGGGCAAACCGACGAAATAGCCCGTATTGCCTCTGGTTGCCGAATTGAAACGAGCAAGGCGCAAAGCGCCGCAAATCGGAAACAGGCCTGTAAGCAGAATACCGGCCCACCCCATGTTCTCAAGCAGCACCACATACATAATCAAAGCAGGCGCTACGCCAAACGTTACAATATCTGAGAGTGAATCCAACTCTTTACCAAAATCGCTCTGTGCATTTAGCATACGGGCCAGGCGTCCGTCCAGTCCGTCCAATACCATACCGATAATAACCATAATCGCCGCATAGCTCAAATAAATCGGCTCATCACGAAACGCCAGCAACATCGCAATAACACCTAGAAACAAGTTGCCTATTGTAAATAAGTTCGGAATCATTTTCGCTATCATTCTAGCTCTTTTACCTCCCTGGTACTGTTTCTTTATGATGAAACAGTCTCCTCCCATCGTCAGGACCTGTCTGTTTCTAAATGGCATAGGCCCCTGAACAATTATTTTATTGTATGCCGAACTAAATGTGCCTGTCAATGAACACCTGCTCCTGTATCCGCTTCAGTCCTTCCTTAATGGCACGGGCCCGCACCTCACCTATTCCCTCCACTTCATCCAGCTCTTCAATGGTAGCCATCATTACCTGCGGCAGACTGGAGAATTCTTCAATAAGATTGCTGACAATCGAAGCCGGAAGACGCGGAATTTTGCTGAGAATTCGGTAGCCGCGAGGGAAGACGGGTTCATCGTTCAGGTTCGCGCTTGGTGTATATCCCAGAGTCTTAAGAATATTAACCGACTCAAGCAATTCATCCGCCGATAGCTTATGCAGTTGGGCCAGTACCTCTTCCGGATCGGTTTCATCACCGAGACGGCAATAGTCCTTGATTAGCAAGTAAGCGTCATCCTCGATGTTTGATACGAGTTCTTCCATCTGCATACTGATGAGACGTCCTTCCGTCCCTAGTTCATTAATATATTTAAGGATTTCTGACTTAATGCGTAAAACCATTTCAATCCGCTGCACAACGAGCGCCACTTCATGGAGCGTTACAAGCTCTTCGAATTCCAAAGCCCCCAGATTTGTCAGTGCCTGATCCAGTACGGACTTATACTTCTCCAGCGTTTGAATCGCTTGATTTGCTTTGGTTAGAATCACGCCGATATCTTTAAGAGAATAACGGTAAGGGCCCCGGTACAGCGTAATTACGTTGCGCCGCTGCGAAATGGAGATGACTAGCTGACCTGTCTGTCTCGCTACCCGTTCCGCCGTTCTATGCCTGATCCCCGTTTCCGTGGACGGTATGGAAGAATCGGGGATTAGCTGTGTATTAGCGTATAAAATTTTCTTTGCATCCTCACTCAGAATAATAGCTCCATCCATTTTCGCCAATTCATAAAGATGGGCAGGCGTCAAATCACAATTAATCGAAAAACCTCCGTCTACAATCGTCTGCACCGCTGGTGTGTTTCCAATGACGATGAGGGCACCTGTCTTCGCCCGCAGGACGTTCTCCAACCCTTCCCGCAGCGGCGTCCCCGGCGAGACGAAGCGCAGTACATCGCTAATAAACTGTTCACGCTTGTTGTCCGTTGCCATATTATCCTCCCAACGCTTCCCGCAGCGCTTCCGAAACCGTTTGCACCCCGACTACTTTAATTCCTTTTGGATGCTCCCAGCCCGTTACATTCTTGGCGGGAATGATTACACGTTTAAACCCTAATTTTTGCGCTTCTTTTACGCGCTGCTCAATGCGGGAAACCCCTCGAACCTCTCCGGTTAATCCCACTTCACCAATGACTACGTCATACGGATGGGTCTGCTTATCCCGAAAACTCGACGCCAGGCTAACCGCCACAGCCAGATCGATCGCCGGCTCATCGAGACGCACACCACCCGCTACGTTCACATAAGCATCCTGATTCTGAAGAAGCAGGCCTACACGCTTCTCCAGCACTGCCATAATCATGGCGATTCGATTGTGATCAACGCCTGTTGCCATCCGACGCGGAGTTGCAAAACCGGTAGGCGTTACCAGCGCCTGCAGTTCAACCAATACAGGCCGGGTCCCTTCCATGCTGGCCACGACAGTGGAACCGGCTACGCCTAGCGAGCGCTCGGATAGAAACATCTCTGAGGGGTTGATCACTTCCTTTAAACCGGCTTCCGCCATCTCAAAAATACCGATTTCGTTGGTGGAGCCGAAACGGTTTTTTACCGCTCTCAGGATTCGGTATGTGTTATGGCGTTCTCCCTCAAAGTACAATACGGAATCCACCATATGTTCCAGGAGGCGCGGACCGGCAATCGCTCCCTGCTTAGTGACGTGTCCAACAATAAGGATAGCGATATCTTTTGTTTTTGCCAACCGCATAAGGTGCGCAGTACACTCCCTTACCTGAGCCACACTTCCCGGTGCAGAAGTAACATCCGGGTGAAACACCGTTTGAATGGAGTCAAGAATGACCACTGCCGGCATAAACTGCAGTATCTGCTGTTCAAGTAAAAACAAATCGGTCTCCGCCAGCACATATAGATTCGGGCTGCTCGCACCTAACCGTTCGGCACGCAGCTTAATCTGCTTCGTCGATTCCTCACCGGAAATATATAATACTTTATTATTATTGCTTGCCAGCTCCTGTGATGCCTGCAATAGAAGTGTTGACTTGCCAATTCCCGGGTCTCCTCCTACAAGAACAAGGGAGCCGGGTACTACTCCGCCGCCAAGCACACGGTTTAATTCGCTAATATTCGTCGTCAAACGAGGTTCATCTTCTCCCACAATAGCCGTGATAGGGGCCAGATGGCTGGCAGCCGTAGACACACCCCGGCGTGCCGCATCACCCGGTTTCGCCCTCTCTTCCAGCTCTTCTACCATTGTATTCCACTTGGCACATCCCGGGCATTTTCCCATCCATTTCGGGGATTCGTATCCGCATTCTTGACATACATATTTGGATTTATATTTTGCCATGCCTATCTTCTCTTCTTCCTTAACATATTTTCTTGTTGATTATATCGTTTTCCTGCTTTGTCGCCCATTTCCTTTACACTTTCTCTATTTTATAAAAAAGGCTCTCCCAAGCAAAGGTTGCTTTCTCTGGGAGAGCCTTTTTCTCATTATCTATGCTTTCGTGCTGTATTTACCATTACTTTGAAACAGATTCTTCGCCTTCTTTGGCTTTTTCAACTTTCAGCTCGCCTTCTACGACATCAATTTTCACTGTATCGCCTTTCTTGATGCCACCGGTCAACAGCTCTTCGGAGAGGCGATCTTCAATGTGGCGCTGAATGGCACGACGCAGCGGACGAGCACCGAATGCCGGGTCGAAGCCTTCTTTTGCCAGGAATTTCTTCGCATCTTCAGTGAGAATGAAGTCAATTTCCTGCTCGTTCAGGCGTTTACGCAGCTCCTCGGACATCAGCATTACGATCTCTGCAATGTGTGTTTCGTCTAAGGAATGGAAGACAATTAACTCGTCGATCCGGTTCAGGAACTCTGGTCGGAAGCTGCGCTTCAATTCGCTCAATACACGGTCTTTCATGTCATCATAGTGCTTCGAGCTGTCCGGCGTTGTAAAGCCCAGGCTGGTATTCTTCTTGATAAGGTCCGCACCTACATTGGACGTCATGATGATAACCGTATTGCGGAAGTCAACCGTGCGTCCTTTAGAGTCAGTCAAACGACCATCTTCAAGGACCTGCAGCAATATGTTAAATACTTCCGGATGCGCCTTCTCAATCTCATCCAGGAGAATAACGGAGTACGGCTTGCGGCGTACTTTCTCAGTTAACTGACCACCTTCATCGAACCCCACATATCCCGGAGGGGCACCAACAAGACGAGACGTAGAGTGCTTCTCCATATACTCAGACATGTCGATGCGAATCATCGCGTCTTCTTCACCGAACAGCGCTTCCGCCAGCGCACGGGCCAACTCGGTTTTACCTACACCAGTCGGTCCAAGGAAGATAAAGGACCCAATCGGACGCTTCGGATCTTTCAGTCCGGCGCGAGCACGGCGCACGGCGCGGGAGATGGATTTTACCGCATCTTCCTGGCCGATAACGCGCTTATGAAGAATTTCTTCCATCTTCAACAGGCGCTCCGTTTCTTCCTCTTTTAGCTTGACAACCGGGATGCCGGTCCAGCTCGCTACAACGGAAGCAATATCTTCAGGAGTGACTTCAGAGTCAGTTTGACCTTGTTTTTCCTGCCATTCATTTTTCGTCCTATCCAGTTCTTCACGTAACTTTTGCTCTTTGTCGCGCATGGAAGCCGCTTTTTCAAATTCCTGGCTTTGCACGGCTGCATCTTTTTCCTTCCGTACTTCTTCGAGCTTCTGCTCAAGCTCTTTCAAGTTCGGCGGAATGGTGTAGGACTGCAGGCGTACTTTCGATGCCGCTTCATCAATCAAGTCAATGGCTTTATCCGGTAGAAAGCGGTCAGAGATATAGCGGTCTGACAGCTGTACCGCCTGACGAATCGCCTCGTCCGTAATATTTACGCGATGGTGCGCCTCGTAGCGGTCACGCAGACCGAACAGAATTTGCACCGCTTCTTCCGTAGATGGCTCATCGACCTGGATCGGTTGAAAACGACGTTCGAGCGCCGCATCCTTCTCGATATACTTGCGATATTCATCAAGTGTGGTGGCACCGATACACTGCAGTTCCCCACGAGCCAGGGACGGCTTCAGGATATTGGAAGCGTCAATCGCCCCCTCTGCCCCCCCTGCACCGATAAGTGTGTGCAGCTCGTCGATGAACAGAATGATATTGCCGGCTTGACGAATTTCATCCATGATTTTCTTGAGACGGTCCTCAAATTCACCGCGGTATTTCGTTCCGGCTACTACTGTACCCATATCGAGTGTCATTACACGTTTGTTACGCAGCGTTTCGGGAATCTCGTTATTAATAATACGCTGTGCCAGCCCTTCGACAACCGCTGTCTTACCGACACCCGGCTCACCGATAAGGACCGGGTTGTTCTTCGTCCGGCGGCTAAGTACCTGGATGACACGCTCGATTTCTTTGGCACGCCCGATAACAGGGTCAAGGCCGCCATCACGCGCTACTGCTGTCAGGTCACGAGCCAGACTGTCAAGCGTCGGAGTATTGATTGCCGCACTGTTTGAGCTTTGCTGATGCGAAGACATCGCTTCACTGCTGCCAAGCAGTTGCAATACCTGTTGACGCGCTTTGTTAAGGCTTACGCCCAAGTTGTTAAGTACGCGGGCTGCTACGCCTTCTCCCTCGCGGATTAGACCAAGAAGAATATGCTCGGTTCCTACGTAGGTATGACCCAGCTTTCTTGCTTCATCCATGGACAGTTCAATCACTTTTTTGGCACGCGGTGTATAGTTAATGTTGCTTGGCTGCTCACCGCCACGGCCAATTAATGACTCTACTTCACCCTGAATTTTATCGAGGCCAAGGCCCAGCGCCTGCAGGGCTTTTGCTGCAATGCCATCTCCTTCGCGAATCAGGCCGAGGAGAATGTGTTCGGTGCCGATATTCTTATGACCTAAGCGAACGGCTTCTTCCTGGGCAAGAGCCAAGACTTTTTGAGCTCTTTCCGTAAAACGACCAAACATCATAAAACAAGCACCTCCGTTAGTATAATAAAAGACAGGCTATTATGATTCCATCGTCGACTGCAAACGCTCCCGGATAAGCCGTGCCCGGCGTTCATCGCGGGAATCGGCAGTCAACTCTTGACCCGCATACTGCTGCAGAAATCCCGGCTGCGTCATTACCATCAATTCGTTCATGACGCTGAGCGGTATTCCTTTGATAATTTCAAGGTCAATACCGAGACGCACATCAGATAAACGTTCAGCCGCTTCTTTCGACTCGATAATGCGCGCATTCGTCAATATGCCGTATGAACGACATACCCTGTTTTCCAATTGAAGTCGATGATTATGCATTAAACTATGGCGTGCTTCACGTTCTCTTTCGATAATTTGCCGGGTTACACTGGTAAGGTTCTCAATAATCTCTTCTTCAGATTGTCCAAGCGTTACCTGGTTGGAAACCTGGAATAAGTTCCCTATTGCTTCACTTCCCTCTCCGTAAAGCCCTCTTACCACCAAACCAAGCTGATTGATAGCAGATAAAATGTGATTAATCTGTTGGGTCATTACAAGTCCTGGCAGATGCATCATAACCGAGGCACGGATTCCTGTTCCCACATTGGTGGGACAACTGGTGAGGAAGCCGCGCCGTTCGTCAAACGCGAAGTTGATATGCTTCTCGAAGATGTCATCGATCCGGTCGGCGGCTTCCCATGCCTCTTTCAACTGCAGCCCGGAAAACAAGCATTGAATGCGCAGGTGATCCTCTTCGTTCACCATGATGCTAACCGCTTCATTCTCGCTAAGAATGACAGCGCCTTTTCGAGAGTCTGCCAGAAGATTCGGGCTAATAAGATGCTTTTCCATTAGTACGCGCTTCTGCAAAGGAGTCAGCGCGTCCATGCGAATCATTTCAAAATGCCCCTGTCTCTTAAACGCTTCATCTTCCATCGCCTGCTCAACTTGCGCGATAACCTGGTCAAGCTGCGAATCGGTCGCCAGCATCGGAAACGGCTGATCGCGCAGGTTTCTCGCTAGCCGTACCCTGCTGCTGATCGCAATGTCAGCGTCCAGACCGTCGCCATTCATCCATTCGCTTACTGCGTTTGTTATAAACTTCTGGAAAGACATGCATTTCCCCTCCTACAAATCTGCGATTTGACGCTCTAAATCGCGGATTTGATCACGAATCTTTGCTGCTTCTTCGAATTCTTCCTGTTCGACGCGTTTTCTTAGCTCATTTTTTAACTGGGATACTTCTTTTTTCAGCTTGATTGTGCCGCCCGAGCGCTCCGGTACCTTGCCGCTATGATGTGTATTGCCATGCACGCGTCGGAACAGCGGGTCCAACTTCTCCCCGAACGCCTTATAACAATTGCTGCAGCCGAAGCGTCCGCTCTTGCTGAACTGGGAATATGTAAGCCCGCATGTATCACAACGCAGCGGTGCCTCCTGCTGCACCTTGAACGGACTGGTGCTTGGCTCAGCGTTGTTCAACAGGCCGGACAATAGATGGTGAATAGAGAAGTGGTTCATGCCACCCGGGAACATGTCGCCTTTTTCCTGGGCACACACTTCACAAAGATGGAATTCGTTCTTTTCGCCATTCACGATTTTAGTGAAATGCAGCGTAGCCGGACGCTGGTGGCATTCCTGGCAAATCATATCCGCTTCCCTCCCGAATACACATAGTTCTATATGCTAATAAACGAAAATCGTCGTTAACATCGCCCGGAGAATATCGGCGCGCAGCCGATCTCTAAGAGGTATCGGTACAGAAGACAATACTCTCCCTGTGGCCGTTTTCATCATCTGCATTTCTTTCAGCGAGATGAGCCTCTCTTCCCGAAGCCGTTCAATAATATTGTCACAAGCCGCCGCCGTTATACTCTCTCCGATGGTCTCCATTAACATGTTGTAGAAGCGCTGATTATCAATAATTTCGACCTTTCGGATGCGAATATAGCCGCCGCCGCCCCGTTTGCTTTCTACAAGGTAGCCTTTCTCAACAGTAAACCGGGTGCTGATTACATAATTAATCTGCGAAGGGACACACTGGAACTTATCAGCCAATTCGCTGCGCTGAATTTCTACGGCTCCATTGCTCTGCTGCAGAATTTTTTTCAAATGCTGCTCGATAATGTCCGATATGTTCCGCATCTACGCACCTCCCTAACCGGTTTTTCTTTTATCATATTTGACTTTGACTTTCTTTGACTTTAATTATAATGATCCTGATGAAAAATTGCAAGCCATTAATATTTTTATTTTTGACCTCATTTCAATTTTCTATTCTTATGTACCCTATTTTTAGCGTTTGTAACAGCAAAAAACCTGAAGCAAAATTTCACTTCAGGCTTTCTTTATATACTTCAATGAGTGGCAGGATATCAGGAAACGCAGTGACGCAGTCATCCGCACCGTCCAGTTCTCCCTCCGTGGCGAATCCGAAATCACAGGCAATTGTGTACAGTCCATTCACCTTACCTGCTTCTATATCGGAATGGCGATCGCCGACCATAACTGCATGTTGTACATGTAATAGAGGAGAAAGGGCTTCGCTTTTATGCCCGCCTTCCTTTTCCATACATCATTTTTATCCGATGCAACTTATCCAAATCTACCTGTAATATAATCTTCTGTGCGTTTGTCCTGCGGGTTGGTAAAGATGGTTTCTGTTTGATCGAATTCGATCATTTCGCCCAAAAGGAAGAACGCGGTATGGTCGGAGACGCGCGCAGCCTGCTGCATGTTGTGTGTCACGATGATAATCGTATATTTCTTCTTCAGCTCAAACAACAACTCTTCTACCTTCTGTGTGGAAATCGGATCAAGGGCGGAAGTCGGTTCATCCATCAGTACGACTTCCGGCTCCACCGCCAGCGTACGCGCGATGCACAGACGTTGTTGCTGACCACCGGATAAGCCCATAGCGTTCTTATCTAGACGATCTTTTACTTCATCCCACAGACCTGCCTGTGTCAGACAGCGTTCCACGATTTCATCCAACTTCTTCTTATTCCTAAACCCGTTAATCCTTAGGCCCGCTGCAACATTATCATAAATGGACATCGTCGGAAACGGATTCGGCTTTTGAAACACCATGCCTACCTGCTGGCGCACTGTAACCGGATCACGGTCAGAACTGTAGATATTCTGGCCCTCAAGCAGAATTTCCCCTTCCACTTTCGCACCCTCGATAACTTCATGCATACGGTTAATCGCACGCAGGAATGTCGATTTCCCGCAGCCGGAAGGACCGATAAATGCGGTGACCTTGTTTTTTTCGATTGTCATATTAATATCTTTAATCGCATGAAAATCGCCATACCACAAATTTAGGTTTTTCGCTTCAATCATTGTCATTGATCTCCACCTCTATATTCTATCGCTTTCTCGTAACCAAACGCGCCGATACATTTAATACAAGAACAATCAGGATAAGCGTTAACGCTCCGGCCCATGCCTGGGCTTGCCATTCCTTATACGGAGAAATCGCGTAGTTAAATACAAGTACCGGCATCGAGGCGATCGGTTCGCTGAGTGATTGATTCCAGTACATATTTCCAAATGCCGTAAAGAGCAGGGGAGCGGTTTCCCCAGATACACGGGCTACGGCTAACATAATACCGGTAATAATACCGCGCAATGCGGTCGGCAGGATAATCAGCATAATCACGCGCCATTTCGGAATGCCAAGTGCGAGACCTGCTTCACGGATATGGTTCGGCACCAGTTTCAACATCTCTTCCGTCGTACGCGTAACCGCTGGAATCATAATAAACGCCAGCGCTACCCCGCCCGCGTAAGCGGAGAATCCGCCCATCGCCAGTACGACCAGTGCATATACAACGATCCCGACGACGATCGATGGTACGCCGAGCATGATATCAGTCAGGAATGAAACCAGCTTACCGAAGCGGTTGCGTCCATATTCCGACAAGAAGATACCGGCCATTAAACCTACAGGTACGCCGATGGCCGAAGCAATCCCAATCAGTGTGAACGTGCCGAGAATCCCGTTGGCCATCCCCCCTCCCGCCTCTCCTGGAGGAGCCGGAAGCTCGGTAAAGAAAGACAAACTTAAGGCAGATGCACCTTTCACAAGCACATATCCGAGAATACTGAACAGCGGGGTAAGCGCCAACAGCATACTCAGGATCGTCAGCGCCACCATGAACTTGCTGAATGCGCGGCGGCGTCCCAGGTTCGCACTCAGTTTATTCACCTTTTGTTTTTTGGCAGTTTCTAATACGCTTTCCATACTTATTTCGCCTCCTGTACGCCTCTAGACGTGGACCAAACGAGGAAACGCGCGACGATATTCACCAGCAGCGTAACCGCAAACAGCAAGAAGCCAATTTCAATCAAGGTTGATAAGTAAATGTCAGAGGAGGCTTCGTTAAATTCGTTGGCAATGACACTCGCCATCGTATAGGCGGGATCGAATATAGAATCCGGAACTTCCGGGCGATTTCCGATAACCATAGTTACAGACATTGTTTCCCCAATCGCGCGGCCAAGACCGATAATCATCGCGCCGAGAATGCCTGAACGAGAATACGTAAGCACAGCCGTACGAATCATTTCCCATTTCGTAGCGCCGAGAGCCAAAGCGGCTTCACGCTGTGCATCCGGCACAACCATTAGCACTTCCCGCGAAATGGAAGCAATCGTCGGAATGATCATAATCGCCAGGATAACACCTGCCGTGAACATGCCTACACCAAAAGACGGGCCGGCAAAGAACGGGATGAATGTCCCTAGCGTGTTAATAAATACAGGAGCGATATACTCGCGAATGATGGGGCCTAATACGAAAATTCCCCATAAACCATATACAATTGAAGGGATAGCAGCCAGAAGCTCAATGAGAAAACCTACAATATCACGGAACCATTTCGGGGCGATTTCAACAAGAAAAATTGCGATGCCAATGCTAATAGGCGTCGCGATCGCAAGAGCCAACAGCGAAGAAACAATTGTACCATAAATGAACGGCCATGCGCCGAACTCTTCCATGACCGGGTCCCAATCTGAACTGAAGAGAAAGCCCAGTCCGTATTTCGCAAATGAAAAGCTCGATCCGCGGAACATCTCCCAGACCATAAGACCGAGCAGAGCAATAATTGAACAGCCAAAAACGTATGCGATTCCTTTAAATAATTGATCTCCATACCTCTTCTTCAAGGATTACACTCCCATTCTCTTGAAAAAAGCGGCAAAAAACCCCAAGGAGTTTTTTGCGCGCTATTTCCGTCTTACTTCTTATTTAAGAACCGGTTGACCGTCTACTTTTACTTTTTTCAGTTGCTCCACACACTTGTCTTGCAGTTCTTGCGGCAGCGGAGCGTACTGCAGGTCAGAAGCGAACTTCTGTCCATCCGTTACAACCCATTGCATCATAGTAAGCATTTTTTCAGCTTTTGCTTTGTCCATTTTCAAATCTTCCGGAATCAGCACCCATGTTGTACCAACGATCGGGTAGCTGTCTTTACCAGGCTGGTTGTTCAGCTCAATTTTCAAATCTTCCGGAACGTTAGCCAGTCCGCCTTTTGCGGCAGCTGTTACAGAATCAAGAGACGGAGCTACGAACTGACCTTCTTTGTTTTGAATTTGAGCTGCCGACATGTTGTTTTGGATAACATACGCAAGCTCAATGTATCCGATAGCGCCCGGAGTGTTTTGTACTTGACCGGCTACGCCTTCGTTACCTTTTGCACCAGTGCCTGCGCCATCCCACTTGATAGACTTACCAACCTTTTCTTTCGGCCATTTGTCCCCTGCAGCTTTGTTCAGGTACGTGGTGAAGATGTGGCTTGTACCGGAGCTGTCAGAACGGTGTACCGGGAAGATATCTGTGTCAGGAAGTTTTACTTCTTTGTTGTTTGCCGCGATTTGCGGGTCATTCCACTTTTTGATTTTGCCGCTGTAGATGTCGGCAATGTTTTGCGGAGTCAATTTCAAATCTTTAACACCTTCAAGATTATATGCAATGGCTACGCCGCCAAGCGTTACCGGAACGTGAAGTACATTGCCGCCAGCAGCTTTGATTTCATCTTCTTTCATCGGAGCGTCAGAAGCCGCGAAATCAACTGTTTTTGCAGTCAACTGCTTGATACCGCCGCCGGATCCGATTGCTTGATAGTTTACTTTCACATCGGCATGCTCTTTGGAATACTCGTTGAACATTTTAGAGAACAGCGGATTTACGAAGCTAGATCCAGCGCCGTTCAGCAGGCCTGCATCACCGCCTTCAGTCGGCTTTTGCTCTCCGCCAGCACCTGCTTGTTGTTTCTCTCCTTCCGGTTTCAGGCTCGTGCTAGAGCCGCACGCTGCGAGAGAGAACATCATCACAAGCGCGAAAAGTAGGACACCGAGTTTTTTCAACTTCACTGCAAAAATCCCCCTTAAAATTTTTAGTGAATAAGTTTCGCCTTTGCTTTGGTGTGAAATAATTACGTTGTTCATAATAATCCAGGGATTTAGGCCCTACAAGGTGTTTTACACGATCTTTATCCTATCTTTACAAACCATTTACACCGTTAAAAACAAGGGATTTCCCAGCATTCCACAACGATTTTAATTCCCTATTTTTCTAGGCTTGCACGCTTCTCTGAGATAATTGTAAATTTAATGTTAAGAAAACGCTAAAAAGAAAAAGAGTGCTTGCGACCCGCAAACACCCCTCATTTTTTCCTAATTATTCAAAATATGACTTGCTGTACAGATCGACATTCTCCCCCGTTCGAAGCACGTGGGCTTCTTTCCTGCGAACACCTCGCATACCGGCAGGAAGTTTCCTGCGGGCAGAGACAAGGCTATGGGCAGGCAACATGGCAGGAGCTTACCATGCTTCTGCATGGGCGAAGTCGTCGCCACCTGCGCCATCCCTCCGGCAATACTCCTTGATCCAGATCGGTTGTTTGAATACTTAAAAACCCCTTATCTGTGGTAATCAGATAAGGGGTTTATTCTTTGCACA
>NZ_BJXX01000123.1 GCF_007991215.1 Aneurinibacillus danicus | reverse complement strand
ATCGGGCAGGAGGACTTTTTTTACGAATGCTATTTCAGCGCTGAATATGTCTGCGCAGTTACCGTTTCAATTGCTTTATACGTAATATCGGTCAGCCTATCTAATTCTTCAAGACTCATCGACAGAATCGGCATCAGCACGATAACAGGACCGAGCGGGCGAATAATGGCGCCGTTACGCCGGGCGTGCAGAATAATATGATGTTCTACCTGCATGTGTATCGGGAACGGTTTTTTGCTTGCTTTGTCCTGGACTATCTCAATGCCTACCATCATGCCGCGCTGCCGTACATCGCCCACATGAGGCAGGGTACGGAATGGTGCAAGCTTCTGTGCCAGAAAGTTAATTTTCTTCTCCAGAGAGGCGATAAGGCCGGTTTGCTCGATAAGCTCAAGATTTTTTAGCGCAACCGCACAGGCAAGCTGGTTTCCGGTATACGTATGGCCATGGAAGAAGGTACGCAGCTCTTCAGGCTCGCCGAGAAATGCGTTAAATATTTCTTCGCTTGTCAGTGTGGCGGCCAGTGGCAAATAGCCGGCGGTCAGCCCCTTGGCTACACAGAGAAAATCCGGTTCGACCCCCTCCTGTTCGCAGGCGAAAAGCGTGCCCGTCCGTCCGAAGCCGACCGCCACCTCGTCAGCAATCAGCAGGACTTCATAGCGGGTGCAGAGCTCGCGTACGCCGCGCAGAAAACCGTCGGGCGCGGTAATCATTCCCGCGGCCCCCTGTACCAGCGGTTCAATAATCAGCCCGGCCACTTCTTCGTGCCGTTCTTTAAGCAGCGCTTCGAGCGCATCGAGACATAAGGCTTTGCAGGCTTCCTCATCATTATTTTCCGTCAGACGATATGTATACGGTGCCGGTGTTTCCAGACGTTCGAATAGAAGGGGTCTGAAAATGTGATGGAATGTTTCCATGCCGCCTACGCTGACTGATCCGATCGTGTCACCGTGATACGCTTCGCGAAGCGAGATGAATTTGTTCTTTTTTCCCGAGAAGCGTACCGGGTCTTTCAATTGCCAGTACTGGTAAGCCATTTTGAGCGCGATTTCTACCGAGGTTGAACCCGAGTCCGAGTAGAATACTTTGGTCAAGCTCTGCGGTGTAATTTCCACCAGTTTTTTCGCAAGCAAAATGGAGGGAACGTTGGCTGCTCCGAGCAGTGTAGAGTGGGCAATCTTGCCCGCTTGCTCGCGTAGCGCAGCGTTAAGTTCCGCATGGTTATGCCCGTGCACGTTCACCCAGAGGGAGGAGTAGCCATCCAGATACTTATTCCCCTCGATATCGTACAGATAGCTACCTTCCCCGCGTTCAATGATAAGCGGCTTTTCCCGGCGATAGGCTTTCATCTGGGTGAAAGGATGCCACACATATTCTTTATCCCAGCGTTCTAAATCATGAGTAGATAGTTGCATTAGTGTTCCTCCGTTCCTTTTGTTTGCATAAGTTTTTCTTCCGCCTGCTCCAGGCGTTCAAGAAGCAGAGCCAGATTGATACATTTGTGCAATTCATGCAGCCGTGTACGAAGCGCTTTCGGTTCTTTTTGTTCCATCTCAGGGAAAGTACCCAGCACGGGAAGTTCGGTCAGCTTGCTTATCATGCGCACGTTATCCTGCTCCATTTCGCCCGGTGCAAGCGGCATGCGGTTGACGATGATACCGAGTATCGGAATTCCTCGTATTTGCGCATAGGAGGCTGTCAGTATTGTGTGATTAATGGTGCCCAGTCCCGGATGGGTAACGAGCAGAAGCGGCAAACGCAGGCGCTCGATCAAGTCGACAGTCATATAGATACCCCGTTCATCTTCTTGCAGGGGAACAGCCAGTCCACCCGCCCCCTCTACAAATACAAAATCATGGGATGCACGCAGCTTTTGAAGATGGCCGGCAATATGCTCGGGCTCGATACATACCCCGGTTTGCAGCGCCGCCAGATGGGGTGATAATGCCGGCTCCATACAATATGTACAGAGCGTATTTTGATCATAGGGCAAGGGATAAAGCGACCGATAGAATTCCACATCTTCAGCGACAAGTCCCAGGTCGCTGCGAATGCCTCCGCTTTGCACCGGCTTATACGGAATAGCATCATACCCGCCCATAGCAAACAGTGCAGTTAAAAGACCGGTAACCATTGTTTTTCCGACGCCTGTATCCGTACCGGTGACAAATAATGCGTGTCCCTGCTTCATGAAACTTCCTCCTTTTCATTTAAAATGGCGTAATACCGAAATAGGCTGTTGACGGTTTGACACATAATTATGGCAAAGAGCGAGAGAAGGATGGACATTAGAAAGAGAGCTATTGTCAGAGTAAAAGTAATCACGCTTTATTGTCAACTGTTATAAAAATAAAGTTAACATATATATGGAAAATATAGTAATTTTTAATAAAAAGCGAATAAATGTTCGTGAAAAATGCTTGGCAAACGGGTAAAAAAGAGGTACAATAAAGTACGTAGTTAAGATACTTAAACGACAGTAGTTGATATAAATACAACGAAGGGAGCGATGGCTTTGTCCGATCGCAAAGCTGCTTTAGATATGGCCCTGCGCCAAATCGAGAAACAATTCGGTAAGGGTTCCGTAATGAAACTGGGGGAGATGGCTGCCACACAACAGGTGTCTACCGTATCCAGTGGTTCGATTGCGCTTGATATCGCGCTCGGTATCGGAGGGTATCCGCGTGGTCGGATTATCGAAATCTACGGTCCGGAATCGTCTGGTAAGACTACGGTAGCGCTGCACGCGATTGCCGAAGTACAGAAAACGGGCGGCACTGCTGCGTTCATCGATGCGGAACATGCGCTTGATCCGGTCTATGCACGCAAGCTAGGCGTTAATATTGACGAATTGCTTCTCTCCCAGCCGGATACAGGGGAACAGGCACTTGAGATTGCGGAGGCGCTGGTACGTTCTGGCGCGATTGACATCATTGTAGTCGACTCTGTAGCTGCACTTGTGCCGAAAGCCGAAATCGAAGGCGAGATGGGCGATTCGCACGTTGGTCTGCAGGCACGTTTGATGTCCCAGGCACTGCGCAAGCTGGCAGGCGCTATCAATAAATCTAAAACGATTGCTATTTTCATCAACCAGCTCCGCGAAAAGGTTGGAGTTATGTTTGGAAATCCGGAGACAACGCCGGGTGGACGTGCTCTCAAGTTCTACTCCAGTGTACGTCTGGACGTACGCCGTGTAGAAACTCTTAAGCAGGGCAATGACATGGTAGGAAACCGCACAAAGATTAAAGTCGTGAAGAACAAGGTGGCTCCGCCATTTAAAACGTCTGAAGTAGATATTATGTACGGAGAAGGCATTTCCCGCGAAGGAAGTTTGCTTGATATCGGTACGGAGCTTGACATCGTGAACAAGAGCGGTGCCTGGTACTCTTATAATGAAGAGCGCCTCGGACAGGGGCGTGAGAACGCGAAGCAGTTCCTCAAAGAGAATCCGGATATTGCGCACTCGATCGAAATGAAGATTCGTGAGCACTATGGTTTAGACCAGGCAGTTTCGCTGCCGCCGGCTGATCAGGACAACAAGGATGAGGAATTCGTTCTTGACTTTGAGTAATGGCCGTTTTTACTGCTTGTGATACAGAAGGCTTAAAAGCTTTATTAAGATAAAGCTTTTAAGCTTTCTTTTTTCTGTGAAAATCATGAGAAAAGAAGGAAGGGAAAGAGGAAATAAGATACGGGGAAGAGAAAGGCGTTCGCCTTTTTCCACATTGAAATCATTCTCTCGTTCTTTCCTCTCTTTTCTTTTGTGCGACAAAAGTCAGCCGCCCTTCCCTCCATTTTCATGTCGGGGTTGCGGCTGATTGGCTATGGTGGTTTTGTTATTCTGCTATGTGGAGGGAAGACGGATGAGCGAGGAGAAGCGAACTGCAGCCGTAATTACGCGACTGGAACGTCAAAAGAAAAATAAGCATCGCATCAACGTGTACCTGGACGGCGAATATGCGTTTGCTATCCATGAAGATGTGCTGGTCAAGTACCGTTTGAACAAAGGCTGTAAATTGGACGAAGCGGATATGAAGGAGCTGCTTGATGCAGAAGAGAAGAACCGTGCTGTGCAGTATGCTTTGCGCTATATTAGCCACCGTCCGCGCACCGTCGAAGAAGTACGGCGCTATTTGCTGGATACGGGATTCCCTGCATCGGTAGCGGATGAGACAGTATCCGGTTTTATCAAACGAAAATACCTCGATGATCGTGCTTATGCCCGGCAATGGGTGGAAGAGAGGCTTCGTCTTAAACCCCGTGGCAGGCACTTGCTGCGCCAGGAACTCCAGGCCAGGGGAATTGACGGGGAGGATGTGGAGGCAGCGCTCGCGCAGGTGGAACAGGAAGATGAGGAAGCCGCTTGTCTGTCGATTGCACGCAAAAAATACGGACAAAAGCGGTTTGGATCTTTTCAAGAAATGAGAAATAAAATAGGGCCGTTTTTGCAGCGCAAAGGCTTTCCGCACGAAATCATTAAAAAAACCCTCGAAACATTAAAAAATGAGAGCATAAACCAAGAGATGTAACACAAATTACCCATTCTTGACATTCCTGCGGTATGATGGCAAAATGAACTTGTATATTCTTTTTCTACCGTGGTCCTCTCTTTTTCGCTAGCCTCGGGTAAGAATATATAGATGGTTTTGCATAGGAGAGATCGAGTATCCGATCTCGTTTTTTAACTAAACCTGACATTCTACACAGCCAAAAATTGAAGAAAGACCTCAGATGCAAGGAGGTGACAGAAAGATGAACTTAGTACCTGCAATTCTCATTGCACTTGCATCTCTGGTGGTCGGAGCGGTAATTGGTTATTTTGTTCGTAAATCACTCGCAGAGGCAAAGATTTCGAGTGCGGAAGAAGCTGCACGTCAAATTGTAGACAAAGCGGAAAAAGAAGCGGAAGCACTCAAGAAGGAGAAAGTGCTCGAAGCGAAAGACGAAGTGCATAAACTGCGAACGGATGCCGAGAAGGACTTGCGCGAAAGACGAAACGAGATTCAGCGCCTTGAGAAACGTGTACTGCAAAAAGAGGAGTCGCTTGACCGAAAGATGGACACGTATGAGCGTAAGGAAACGGAGCTTGAGCGTCGCGAGCAGGCGATTAACCAGATGCACGCGAAAACGGAAGAACTTTTGCAGGCTCAGATGGCTGAACTCGAACGGGTTTCAAACC
Organism: Aneurinibacillus danicus; assembly: GCF_007991215.1. Lineage (GTDB taxonomy): Bacteria > Bacillota > Bacilli > Aneurinibacillales > Aneurinibacillaceae > Aneurinibacillus > Aneurinibacillus danicus. The sequence continues at coordinate 8,324 of NZ_BJXX01000123.1, read as the reverse complement.
TGACACGCGAAGAAGCGCGCGACATCATTCTGCAGCAGGTTGAGGATGAAGTGCGTCACGAAGCTGCTATGCTGGCAAAAGACATCGAACAGCAGGCGAAGGAAGAAGCGGACAAAAAAGCCCGTCATATTATTGCCACGGCGATTCAGCGCTGTGCCGCGGACCATGTGGCGGAAACGACAGTATCGGTTGTTTCGCTTCCTAATGATGAAATGAAAGGTCGGATTATCGGTCGAGAAGGTCGAAATATTCGTGCTCTGGAGACGTTAACTGGTATCGATTTAATCATTGATGATACTCCGGAAGCCGTCATTTTATCCGGTTTTGATCCCGTTCGTCGTGAGATTGCGCGAACCGCACTGGAGAAGCTTGTGGCGGATGGACGCATCCATCCTGCACGTATTGAAGAAATGGTTGAAAAAGCGCGCCGTGAAGTGGATGAGCGCATTCGCGAATACGGTGAGCAGGCTACATTTGAGACAGGGATTCACGGACTGCACCCGGATCTCATCAAAATTCTGGGCCGCTTAAAATACCGTACCAGTTATGGACAGAACGTGTTGAAACATTCCATTGAAGTTTCACATTTATGCGGGTTGATGGCTGCAGAGCTGGGCGAGGACCAGACGCTGGCAAAGCGTGCCGGTCTTCTGCATGATATAGGCAAGGCCATTGACCATGAGGTTGAAGGTTCACATGTTGAAATTGGGGTAGAATTAGCGAAAAAATATAAAGAGCATCCCGTTGTTATCAATGGAATCGCCTCACATCACGGAGATTGCGAACCGACATCGGTTATTGCGATGCTGGTGGCCGCAGCCGACGCTTTGTCCGCTGCAAGGCCGGGAGCGCGCCGTGAAACGTTGGAAACGTACATTCGCCGCTTAGAGAAGCTGGAGGGCATCTCCGAATCGTTCGAAGGCGTTGAGAAATCGTATGCGATTCAGGCAGGGCGTGAAGTCCGAATTATGGTGAAGCCGGATCAGATTGATGACCTGCAGGCGCATCGTCTGGCACGTGATATTACGAAGAAAATCGAAAGCGAGCTCGACTACCCGGGACATATTAAAGTCACCGTTATCCGGGAGACACGGGCAGTTGAATATGCGAAATAAAACGCAGAAGCTTCTCCGAGTGATCGGCAGAAGCTTTTGTTTGCATAAGAGGAAGGAGACGAAATATGAGGCTGTTATTCATCGGTGATGTGGTAGGCTCTCCGGGGAGAGACATGCTGAAAGAGATGCTGCCCCGCCTTAAAAAGAAATACAACCCTCATTTCACGGTCGTCAACGGGGAGAATGCAGCATCCGGCAGGGGGATTACCCAAAAGATTGCCAACCAATTCTTTGAATGGGGAGCAGGTGCCATTACTCTCGGCAATCACTCTTTTGATAACAAGGAAGTGTTTGACTTTATCGACGATGAACCCCGCATTGTGCGTCCCGCTAATTACGCCCCTGGTACGCCAGGTAGAGGCCATACGTTTTTGAAAGGAACAAATGGCGGAGAGCTGGCTATTATTAATCTGCAGGGACGGACATTTCTTCCTCCTTCGGATTGCCCGTTTCGTACGGCAGAGCATATCGTTGAACTGGTTCGAAAACGTACCCCGTATATTTTTGTCGATATGCATGCGGAAGCAACATCAGAAAAGCAGGCGATGGGGTGGTTTTTGAATGGGAAGGTGAGTGCTGTTGTCGGTACGCATACGCACGTTCAGACTGCCGATGAACGGATTCTGCCCGGAGGGACGGCCTATCTAACGGATGCTGGCATGGTTGGTCCGCGCAACAGCATTCTGGGGATGGAACGTGAAACAGTGTTGAAGAAATTTTTGACAGGGTTACCGGTTAGATTTGAAGTTGCGATGGTTAAACCGCAATTAAATGGGGTAATAGTTGATATGGAAAAAAACACCGGTCGTGCCAGCTCTATTCAGCGAATTATTATTGATGAAGACCATCCGTTTATGGAATGAACGTTTTTTAATTTTCAGAGTATTTTTCATCCGAAATATGAATGGGACAGGAATGATTTGTACCTTCGCTGAATAGAGTAATTGTGGTAATCATCAATCTATCTAAGGAGGTACTTGAGATGGAAGTATTAAAAGTTTCAGCAAAATCCAACCCTAATTCTGTCGCTGGTGCCCTGGCCGGAGTTCTGCGTGAACGCGGCGCAGCTGAGCTTCAGGCCATTGGAGCGGGTGCACTTAATCAAGCAATTAAAGCAGTAGCAATCGCACGAGGGTTTGTAGCACCGAGTGGTGTTGACCTTATTTGTATCCCTGCCTTCACGGATATTCTAATAGAAGGCGAAGAACGAACCGCGATCAAGTTGATTGTCGAACCTCGATAGTTGAATAACCACAATGGTCTTTCATCAGTTGTGCCTGTTTATTCCTCACTGGATAAGCAGGCTTTTTTCATTTTCCTCCGTTTTTCTTGTGTGCTTGTGAACAAGAATGAAGGAGAATGTAGGAGATTTTGAAAGAATGAAGCAGATATACCAATACTTTTATCTTGATTTTTTACCGGTCCATGGGGTAATCGTAATTTTGTTTAAGAAATCTTAACTGAAGGGTTGCAATTTGAGAGAGAGAGGACTACAATGAATAAAGTTTGAAGTACACAATTTGTTCATATTTTTTAAATAGATACATATAGTAGGTGACCTGAAAAATGGAAGAGGGCTCAAAACCGTGGTGTATCTGTTTAAAAAATGGTACACTTTTCAACTGAAAAGAACGAGCAATCTATCGTCTTGAAGGGGTGGAGTTCATGATTAGTCAACTTTCTTGGAAAGTTGGAGGACAACAAGGTGAAGGGATTGACAGTACAGGCGAAATATTCGCGATTGCGCTGAATCGTCTAGGGTATTATCTATATGGGTACCGCCATTTCTCTTCCCGCATTAAGGGTGGTCACACCAATAACAAAATTCGCGTAAGCACGAAGCCGCTGGGCGGAATTTCGGACAACCTCGACATTCTCGTGGCATTTGACCAGGAGACGATCGACGTTAACAGCCCGGAACTTCGTAAAGGCGGCGTTATCATTGGCGATTCTAAGTTCAATCCGAAGGCGCCTGAAGGGGCGGATGTCCGCCTTTTCTCTGTACCTTTCACTGAGATTGCTGAAGAACTCGGAACGTCTCTTATGAAAAACATGGTGGCGATTGGAGCTTCCAGCGCTCTCTTGGGTTTGCCTGCTGAATCCTTCTCTGAAGTGGTGGATGAGCTGTTTGGCAAGAAAGGTCAAAAAGTGGTTGAGAAAAACATGGAAGCTATCGCTCGCGGCGCCGAGTATGTAAATAAGGAAGCAGGCGGTCCGATTGAAGAGTTGCGCTTAGAGCCGGCAGACGGCAAGAAACGCATGTTCATGATCGGTAACGATGCGATTGCAATGGGTGCACTTGCGGCAGGCTGTCGTTTTATGCCAGCTTATCCGATTACTCCGGCTTCTGAAATTATGGAATATTTGGTTAAGAAGCTGCCTGAATTCGGTGGTACCGTTATTCAAACTGAAGATGAAATCGCTGCCGTAACGATGGCAATCGGTGCGAACTATGGCGGTGTTCGTACATTAACCGCCTCCGCGGGCCCGGGACTTTCCCTGATGGCGGAAGCGATTGGCCTGGCGGGGATTACGGAAACTCCGCTCGTTATCGTAGATACGCAGCGTGGAGGTCCGTCCACTGGTATGCCAACCAAGCAAGAGCAATCTGACGTGAACGCAATGATTTACAATACACACGGTGAAATTCCGAAAGTGATATTAGCACCGAGTACGGCGGAAGAGGCGTTCTACGATACAGTAGAAGCGTTCAACATCGCAGAAGAATACCAGGTGCCTGTTATTCTGCTGACAGACCTGCAACTGTCTCTCGGTAAGCAGACAGTTGAACCGCTCGATCAGAGCCGCGTGGAAATCCGCCGCGGTAAGTACCTGGGCGGACAAGAACTTCCGGAGCTGGAAGGCGAAATGTTCAAGCGCTATGAAGTAACGGAAGACGGCATCTCACCGCGTGTTGTACCGGGACAAAAACACGGTATCCATCATGTAACAGGCGTTGAGCATACAGACACGGGACGTCCGACAGAAGATCCGGTTATCCGTGTGAAGCAAATGGACAAACGCCTGCGTAAGCTCAACAATCTGAAAGTGGATACGCCGGTATACAAAGATGCACCGAACGAAGAAGCAGACCTGCTTGTTGTAGCCATGGGCGGTATTCGCGGCGCGGTTACCGAAGCAAAAGAACGTCTGGAAGCCGAAGGTGTGAAAGTGAACCAAGCCCATGTTCGCCTGATTCACCCGTTCCCGGCTGCTGAAATGAAGGAACTGATGGAAAAAGCGAAGAAAGTGGTCGTTATCGAGCACAATGCAACAGGTCAATTGACTGACCAGATCAAACTGCACGTAGGAATGACCGACAAAATTAACAGTGTGTTAAAATATGATGGTAACCCGTTCCTGCCTGGCGAGATCTACAATAAATGCAAGGAGCTGTTGTAAGATGGCAACATTTAAAGACTTCCGCAATAGCGTAAAACCGAACTGGTGCCCGGGCTGTGGTGACTTCTCTGTACAAGCAGCAATTCAGCGCGCCGCAGCAAATGTAGGCCTTGAGCCTGAAAATCTTGCAGTCGTATCCGGTATCGGATGTTCCGGACGTATCTCCGGCTACATCAATGCATACGGCGTACATGGCATTCACGGCCGTGCGCTTCCGATTGCGCAAGGTCTGAAAATGGCAAACCGTGAACTGACAGTTATCGCTTCCGGCGGTGACGGTGATGGCTTTGCGATCGGTATGAGTCACACCATTCACGCGATTCGTCGTAATATGGATATCACATACATCGTTATGGATAACCAAATCTACGGTCTGACAAAAGGTCAAACATCTCCGCGTTCGGCAGAAGGCTTCGTAACGAAGTCTACGCCGAAGGGATCCATCGAGCCTTCCATGAAGCCGCTTGAGCTGGCTCTTGCAGCCGGTGCAACATTCGTGGCGCAGACGATGTCCAGCGATCTGAAAGGCATGACCAGTCTGATTGAACAAGGTCTGAAGCATAAAGGTTTTTCGCTGATTAACGTATTCAGCCCGTGTGTAACATTCAACAAAGTGAACACGTACGATTGGTTCAAAGAGCATGTGAAGAATCTGAGCGACATCGAAGGATACGATCCGCACAATCGCATCGCCGCTATGCGCGTACTGATGGAAACAGAAGGTCTGGTAAACGGTCTGATTTACCAGAATACAGAGCGTCAGTCTTACGAAAGCATGGTAAAAGGCTTCAAAGAAGAAGGTCTTGTAAAACAAGACCTGACGATCGAAGAAGCGAAATTCCAGCAGCTTATGGCTGAATTCATGTAAGCAAACAACACAAGCACCAACTGTCATCCGACGGTTGGTGTTTTTTTCATTTGCCTGCTTTTTTGCTACTATGTCTATATGCAGCCAAATTCAACGGAAGGAAGGACGAGAGATGAAGCTTACTGTACTGGGATACCAGTCGCCGGCTCCGGGACCGGGCGGGGCGACACCGGGGTATTTGCTTGAGACGGAGCAGGGAAAAATTTTGATTGACTGCGGCAGCGGCGTCTACGCGCAGCTAATGAAATACATTCGTATCGAAGAGCTCACAGCTGTCATCATATCGCATTATCATCACGACCATATCTGTGACATACCTATTCTGCAATACGGTGTCATGATGTCCTCGGTTTTCGGCAGGCGAAGCGGTGCGCTTCCGGTATACGGGCCGCCGGAGCCGCAGGATTGGGCCCAAAAAATGAACTACCAAAAACACACCCGCCTGAATTCGCTGAAAGAAAATAGTGTGCTTTCTATTGCCGGTGTGGATCTTTCTTTTCTGCGTACCGACCATCCGATTCTGTGCTATGCGATGAAGATTACGGATGGAAGAAAAACGATTGTGTACGGCGCAGATACAGGGCCGGGCACAAACTGGCAGGGATTTGCGGATGGATGCGATTTGTTTATCTGTGAAGGTACATTTACCACGGAATATGTTCCTCAGGGAAAGCGCGGACACCTCTCTGCACGGGAAGCAGCCCTGACAGCGCAGCGCATTGCAGCCAAACAGCTACTGATAACGCACATATCACCGGACATTGATCGCACTTTATACGAACGTGATGCAGCGAATGGAGGATTCAATGGCAATTGGGAACTGGCGGATATCGGGCAGGTGATCGAATTGTGAAAACGGCACATCCTACTGCGCGCGCCCGCTTGCCGCGCGTGACGGAGATGGCGCACCGGCTGCTGGCAGAACGTATTACAGCGGGTGACACGGTAGTAGATGCTACGGCAGGCAACGGTTATGATACGCTATTTCTGGCCGGTTTGGTGGGGGAGACGGGACGCGTATATGCGTACGATATACAGGAGGCGGCCATTAGGGCTACGGCAGAGCGGCTGGATGCGGCAGGTGTGCGGAATAGAGTAATACTGCGGCATGCTTCACACACGGCCATTGCTGAATTACGTGCTTCTCTACAGGCGGTTGTCTTTAACCTGGGCTATTTGCCTGGTTCAGACAAAGGCGTGATTACACAGGCTGATTCTACGCTGCAGGCCGTACAGGCTTCTCTCGAACGTCTTGCACCGGGCGGCATGGTCTTGCTTGTCGTTTATCAGGGACATGCCGGGGGAGAGCAGGAAGCTGAGGCGTTAGAGGCTTATACACGTAAGCTTTCTCCCCGGGATTATCTTGTATTGAAGTATGAATACATTAATCCTGACAACCGTCCACCATATATCCTGGCCATTGAGAGAAAGTGACCACGCGGCAAAGAGGGATACGCCATGGCGTACCCCTCATTTATTTTATGCCCGGTTTCCTGGCAGACCCGCTTTCTGCTGAAAAGGAACTTTGACGTTTTTAAAGCCGGCATTATGCGCTGTAGGCTGGTGTTTCTGCGTATGTGCCTCCCGAGCGCGCGGTTTTCCGGGTGGCTTATACAGTTCCGTCGCAAATTCGGCTCGAGCAAAGTCCTGTTTATTGCGGAAAATGTCATGGTTATTTGGCATCATGGTCACCTCCAGGTTTTTTCGGGGCGTACTTGTAGTATATCCCCCTGTAGAGGAGGCATGGGTGTTAATATTTTCATCAGTTGCTTGCTTTACACGCAAAGGAGGTGATATGAGAAAAATCAGGAATTGTATTTTGTTCATGTTTTTTTTTGGTTGAAACATTTCGAATAAATGGGTATAATCGCCTAGTAAAGTATTATTATCAGATCTTTGTAATAAAATCAACCTCAGCAATCTGAAGGCCCGAGGAGGAAGAAAAATGAGCAAACGTATTTTGATTGTAGATGATGCATCCTTTATGCGGATGATGATTAAAGGCTTTTTAACGAAACACGGATATACGATCGCGGACGAAGCCGCGAATGGGATGGAAGCAGTGGAAAAATATAAGCAGACAACGCCCGATCTTGTTACAATGGACATTACCATGCCTGAGATGGACGGTATCGAAGCGGTAAAAGCCATTCGCCAGATGGATCCGAATGCAAAGATTATTATGTGCTCTGCAATGGGACAGCAAAACATGGTTGTACAGGCTATTCAGGCCGGGGCGCGTGATTTTATTGTTAAACCTTTCCAGGAAGACCGGGTAATCGAAGCCATCAAAAAAGTTCTTACATAAAGAAAGATGTTAGAATAATGCAATAAATAGGGGGGGGAGCATGCAGGCAAATCAAATTAATGCAATCTTGTCCGGTACGCGCAGCGTATTGGAGGGGCACCTTGGAATGCAGGTAAGTTCAGGGAAACCGACGCTGCAGGTCAACCCGGTGTTTTCCGGACAGATATCAGTTATCGTGGGGATGACGGGAATGCTGAAAGTGGATTTGATTCTTGGTATGACGCAGAAGGCGGTTTGTGCCATTATCAGCAAAATGTTCGGAGGTATGGAGATACAGGAAATCGATGATATGGGATGGAGCGCATTCTCCGAGTTTGGCAACTGGGTAGGAGCGGCCTGCTGTACAGAGCTAATGAACAACGGATACGAAGTGAATATTACGCCTCCGATTATTAATGAGGGCGAAAGCAAGTTTCGTTCTGTGCACAAATTTATCAGCATTCCATTTCAGGTCGATGAGAATGAAATTATGGTGCATGTAAGCGCACAGCAATCATAGTGGACGGGCCGCCTTAGTGGTGGCTCTTTTTTGTGTATTTGGAACTGTTTTATAGAAAACGATCATGGCATCTCAGCCGCAACCCCGACATGAAAATCATAGGAAGGCCAGCTGACTTTAGTGGTACGAAGG
>NZ_BJXX01000122.1 GCF_007991215.1 Aneurinibacillus danicus | reverse complement strand
GATTTTCACAGAAAAAAGGTGTCCCTCAAGCATCAAAAATCTACTTTTGGGACGCCCCTAATTCCATATTTATAGCAGTACTCATCAGGGCAATACGGCATAACAAATTATTCGTTGGAAATAATAACCTTTAATGCTCGATCCCGTGCGGCGTTTCCGAAAACATCATAAGCTTTAAGGATATCATCAAAGGAAAAACGGTGAGTAATTAATTGCTCCGGTTTCAATTTTCCTGATTTTACAGTCTTTAATAGCATGGGTGTTGAACTTGTACTCACTAAACCTGTAGTTAACGTAATGTTGCGAATCCACAGCTTATCAATATGGAGTTCAACGCTCTTTCCATGAACCCCAATGTTTGCAATGTGACCGCCTGCTTTTACGATTTCTTGGCAAAGCAAGAATGTTGGTGGAATTCCAACAGCTTCCATTACAACATCTGCGCCCTTATTGTCTGTAAGCGCCATCACTTTTTCTACTGCTTTGCCGTCCGAAGAGTTTACCAATTGTGTCGCTCCAAATTTCTTGGCAATATCAAGACGGTTGTCGTCTAAATCGATCATGATGATTTCGGCTGGAGAATAGAATTGGGCTGTCAATAGCGACGCTAAGCCTACAGGACCTGCCCCTACGATTGCGACTGTATCACCAGGCTTGACCTGTCCCGCAAGAACACCGATTTCAAATCCAGTAGGCAATATATCGCTCAGCATAACAAGTGCTTCTTCGTCCACACCCTCTGGGATATGATACAGACTGTTATCAGCATGGGGGATGCGAACATATTCGGCCTGAGTGCCATCAATTAAGTGACCCAGAATCCAACCGCCGTCTTCACAATGAGCGTACAAAGATTTTTTGCAATTTTCACATTTTCCGCAGGAGGCAATGCAGGAGATGAGTACTCGGTCTCCAACCTTAAAATTGTTGACTGCTGACCCAACTTCTTCAACGATTCCGACACCCTCATGGCCCAACGTACGTCCTACTGTAACAGCAGGAACATCTCCAGTAAGGATGTGTAAATCAGTTCCTCAAATGGTTGTTTTTGTAATTTTTACAATGACATCGGTTGGCTTTTCAAGCGAAGGTTTTGGTTTTTCAACTATTTCTTTACTTTTCACTCCATTGAATACAAGCGCTTTCATTAAAAGTCTCCTCCTGACAAGTAGGTTGTGTATAATAAATGATTGATGCGTTATATAATAGCACTGAATATAAGGCAAGGCAATGTACGATTAATTCCAGTGATTCTCATGAGCAGAAGTCGAACACATGAGACCTGTGCTCGATTTTATAGCTTTAATAGAATATTTATTATTTGTACAACAGAATGTTTAGCCTTAGACTCATTTCATTGCTTTTTCTTTGTTTTTCTATCTATGGTTATGTATAATTCTAATCGTATCATTCATTAAATAATGAGTTTTTATGGAGGTTATTATGGCACAAGAACTGAAAAATCATGCATCTTCTTCAGCGGACTTAAAATCCGCTCCGAAGAAGGAGAAAGACTACAGTAAATACTTTATCGGAACGGCACCAAGCCTGAAAGAGGCGAAAAAAAGAACAAGCAACGGGATCGAATACCAGGAATTTACCGGCATTCCGGAGGAGCTTAAGGAACTGGGCAAAGGTCGTACCTTCCTTATCCGTACGTACGGTTGTCAGGCCAATGAACATGATACGGAAACCATTACCGGTCTTCTCCAGGCGATGAGCTTTACTCCGACAGAAGACGAAAAGCAGGCGGACGTAATTTTGTTCAACACATGCGCCATTCGCGAGAACGCCGAAGACAAAGTTTTTGGCGAGCTGGGCCGCTTGAAGCACTTGAAAAAAGAAAAGCCTGAGCTCATTCTGGGGGTATGCGGCTGTATGTCCCAGGAAGAAGCGGTCGTAAACCGTATTCTGAAGAGCTTTCAGCACGTCGATTTAATCTTTGGTACGCACAATATTCATCGTTTGCCTGTATTAATGCGCGATGCGTTTTTCAATAAAGAAATGGTTGTGGAAGTCTGGTCCAAAGAAGGCGATGTAGTCGAGAATATGCCAAAAGTGCGCAAAGAGGGACTGCGCGCATGGGTCAACATCATGTACGGCTGTGATAAGTTCTGTACGTACTGTATCGTTCCGTATACACGCGGTAAAGAGCGCAGCCGTCGTCCTGAGGACGTTATCGCCGAAGTACGCGACTTGGCGCGCCAGGGCTACAAGGAAATCTACCTGCTCGGCCAAAACGTCAACGCGTACGGCAAAGACTTTACGGATATTGAATACGGCTTCGGCGATTTGATGGCTGAAGTGCAGAAAATTGATGTGCCGCGCATTCGTTTTACAACCAGCCACCCGCGTGATTTTGATGACCATTTAATCGAAGTGCTCGCGAAGAAAGGTAACCTGGTGGAGCACATTCATCTGCCGGTCCAATCCGGAAACAGCGAAGTTCTTAAGAAAATGGCGCGCAAGTATACGCGGGAACAATATCTTGAGCTGGTCCGCAAAATTAAAGAGGCCATCCCCGATGTAGTGCTGACGACAGATATTATCGTCGGTTTCCCGGGTGAGACGGAGGAGCAGTTCCAGGATACGCTGTCGCTCGTAGAAGAAGTGGGCTTTGATTCTGCCTATACCTTCATTTACTCTCCACGCCACGGCACACCGGCTGCCGGCATGGAAGACAATGTGAGTGAAGCGGAGAAAAAAGATCGTCTGCAGCGTCTTATTGACCTCGTAAATCGTCTTAGCCGTGAGAAGAACGAAGCGCTGCGCGGACAGGTGCTTGAGGTGCTGGTCGAAGGTCCGAGTAAAAACAATCCAGAAATGATGACCGGCCGTACCCGTACGAACAAAATTGTACATTTTAGAGGAACGGAAGACTGTATCGGCCAGCTGATTCATGTTAAAATAACAGAGCCGCAAACATGGACATTATACGGTGAAGTGGCAAACAAAGTAGAGGTGTAATACGGATGGAAGAGAAAAAGGAACGTACAGTGGATTATTCGCCTATTATAGATCAGGCGAAAGAATTGGCTGCGCTGATTGCAGGTTCGGAGGAAGTGGAGCGCTTTAAGCAGGCTGAAGAGAAGATTAGCGGCAATGGACGGGTGCAAGGGCTAATCGCTAAGATTAAACAGAAACAAAAGCAGATTGTCAAGCTTGAGCACAACCGCCGCTATGATGAGATTCCCGCTCTTGAGCGGGAAATCGACGCGCTGCAGGATGAGCTGGATTCGATTCCGATTGTGCTCGAATTCAAACAAACGCAGCAGGATATTAACGAACTGCTGCAGATGGTGACCAGCGTTATCGCCAATAAAGTATCAGAAAGCATTATTGTCTCGACGGGCGGCGATCCGCTGTACAATGAGACGGGATACGCGAAAGCGAAACCGGAAGGTATGGGTGGCTGCGGTTGCTGAGTCGGGAATAAAGAAAGAAAAGGATAGTGATCAAGAAAGATACCGGTACTCAATGCCGGTATCTTTTTTTGAATTAAAAATAGACAACGCACCTTAAGACAGCAGAAGTTTTTTACCGGATTTCGCCATCCGCTCTGTCCTGCTTTTCCAAGCACCCCGGGCGCTTGCCCTGCATATTTATGGATTATCAGTCACAGTGCTGATCAGGGCGGCACAGGCGGACGCGGCACCGAAAGCAGACTTTTGTGTTGCACCCGTGATGATTGCCCTGCATACACATGTAGGGAAACGTTGCATGGAGGAGGTAACAACATGTCGAGTACGAATAAAGAGAAGCAGTGCCGGGAAATCGTCACCAAAGCTGTCTGCGGCCGGGGGCGTAAGTTTTCCGAAGCCACTCATACCGTTACCCCATCCCACAAAGCGGTCACTATCTTAGGTGCCTGGGTTATCAATCACACATACCGGGCCGACAAGATAGGCGAAACGGTCGAGGTGAGCGGAGCATACGAAATTAACCTCTGGTATTCCTACAACAACAACACAGAGACTACGGTGTTGAAGGAAACTGCGAAGTTTGTGGAAGTCGTTCCTCTGTCTTATTATGACCATAACTTGCGTGGGGAAGTGGAAGTAACGGCGCGTGTGACACAGGAGCCAAACTGCGTGGAGGCGAAGGTGAAGCCAGGCGGTGGAGTCGTGGTTACGGTCGAGCGCGAATATGCGGTAGAAATTGTCGGGGAAACGAAGTTGTGTGTCTGGGTTTGCGACTCTTGCGATGACGGCGAAAAAGATGACACTTTCACCGACGATTTTGAGGAACTGGACGATTTCGCTGATCTTGATCCTGACACATTCCTCGACTAACACGCATATGGGCTTATAACCGTGGGAGGGAGCATCCTCCCTTTTTCTTTTTAAAGTATTTTACGGGAAAGGAAGCGGGGCTATGACTTGTTTTCTGCTGTATGGCCAGGCCGATACACCTGACCCCTCTCTGCTTAAGTATTGGAAGGGAAATGCAGGAGGAAATCTGATTGGAGAACCGCCATTCATACTGCAGTGGGGAGATGCCGGACTCTCCGCTTGCGACCGGCGTACAGTGGTGTTAAATGGAAAAGAGGCGATTGCCAACGCGTTAGATCCAGCTGCGACGGAAAAAATGCTTGCAGATATTGGCATTTCGTATGCAGAGAAAGGGAAGCCGGCCATGGCTACTATTCGGCGTTACATAGCCATTGTTTTTCAGCAGAATATCATTAGTTTATATCGTTCTTCCGAGCCTCGCCTCTGGCTGCACACCCGTATTCGCGAGGGGGAGAATGACTATGAGGAGATTGCATCCGATCAAAAAACGAAGGAAATCCGCCGCTTGCGGCAGTATGCGGTACGCAGTGTATATGCGCTGGGATTGGATTTTGCGGCCGTCTATTTCGGCGTCGGTCTAAACGGCGAAGTCTATGTGCTGGGTATCGCTCCGACATTTCGCATGACGGATACGCTGGCCCGGAAATTTGTTTTTCATGTCGCCCAATTCTGTAGGCGCTATAACATGCGGAAACAATCGATTATGCTGGGGGCGGATTTGGAGTTTGTGCTGCGTAATTCGGCCGGTAAGCTGATACTTGCATCGAGCTGTTTTCCTAAGGAGGGGATTGTAGGGTGCGACCGTGCGACCCTGAGGGGCGATACGACGAAGACGCACCTGCCGCTTGGGGAACTGCGTCCAGAGCCTGCGGAAGACGCAAAAGAGTTGTTTCGTAACTTGTATCGCGCTATGATGGTAGGTATCCGAAAAATCGGCTCCTCTCATATTGAATGGGTAGTGGGCGGCATGCCGCTTACCGGGTACCCGATCGGCGGTCATATCCATTTCAGCGGCATAGCGCCGAATTCGCAGCTGCTGCGCGCGTTGGATGCGTATCTGGCGCTGTCTGTCTTTCTGATCGAAAGCCCGCGCTCGCTGGCGCGAAGGCCGCGTTACGGGCAGTTGGGCGACATGCGGCTGCAATTTCACGGGGGATTTGAATACCGGACGCTGCCGAGCTGGCTCGCATCGCCAAAGGTGGCTCGCGGTGTAATAGCGCTAAGCCACCTGATTGCCGAATCGTATCAGAATTTGCGCGCATTGCCGCTGCTTAGTTCCCGAATGCATCACGCCTTCTATCAAGGAAACCGTGATGCGTTTGCGCCGCTGATGTCCGGACTCTGGGAAGAGCTGCGTCAAGTGGATGGATATGCCCGATATGCCTCGTATTTAGAACCATTCGCCCAGCAGGTGCTAGAGAGAGGTGAATGGGAGGAATACGTCGACATCCGTCCTGCCTGGAAGCTGCCGCCATTTCAACCGGAGACTTCTATCGACCATCGAGCGTATGAGCACAGTATGTTATAATGAGAGAGGAGAAAATGCAGGTACAGGAGAGAAGAAACATTATGAAATATACCCCCATGATCCAGCAATACCTCGCGATCAAAGCCCAGTATCGGGACGCATTTCTGTTCTTTCGGCTGGGTGATTTTTATGAACTCTTCTTTGAGGACGCGCTGACCGCGTCGCGGGAATTGGAGATTACGTTGACCGGACGCGAAGGGGGCGGTGAAGAACGCATTCCAATGTGCGGCGTCCCGTATCATTCTGTCGATACGTATATTGCCCAGCTAATCGAGAAAGGCTATAAAGTCGCTATCTGTGAACAGGTAGAAGACCCGAAACAGGCCAAAGGCGTTGTGCGCCGGGAAGTGACCCGCGTTATCACACCAGGTACGGTGATGGAAGGCAAGTTTCTGCAGGACAAAGAAAACAATTACTTGCTATCGGTATATAAACAAGAAGATGCGTTCGCACTTGCCGCGTGCGATATTTCCACCGGAGAATTCTATGTAACAGAAGTGGGTTCCGAGTCGCATCTGCTTGATGAAGTGATGCAGTATCGCCCTTCGGAAGTCGTGCTGCTTGCAGACGATGTGACAGTAGAAGAAGGGGTATCCGAGCGGTTAAAACTTTATTCTATCGCTGTTACGAAGCGCTCCGTCGAACGGCAGGAAGCGGATCAGGATCCGCATAAAGGCTTTAGGACGCTATTTGGCGATGTGAAGAGCGGACGGGAAAGTACGCATGCGATGCTGGTGGCGGCATCCGGGCTTTTGTCGTATCTCAGAGAAACGCAAAAGCGTTCGCTTGATCATCTGCACCGGGTAACGATCTATGAAGCATCGTCGTTCATGGTGCTTGATCAGTTTACGCGCCGCAACCTTGAACTGGTAGAGACCATTCGGGATAAATCAAAGAAAGGTTCACTGCTCTGGCTGCTGGATCAGACGGTCACAGCAATGGGTGGTCGCTTACTGCGCCGCTGGATCGATAAACCGCTTCTCAGCAAAGCCGAGATAGAGCGCCGGCAGGCGGCCGTTCAGGCGCTGCTGGACGGCTGGCTGGCGCGCGATGAGCTGCGCACCTGCCTGAAAGACGTATACGATCTGGAACGACTGGCCGGTCGCATCGCGTATGGTACGGCCAGTCCGCGTGATCTTGTGCAGTTGAAATCCTCTCTGAAAGCCGTGCCGGGGCTTAAACGCATACTGCGTGAGCTGGCAGTTGGCTCGGATGCACTGCGCGACGTAGCGGACCGGCTGGACCCATGCCGCGATATTGTTGAGATCATCGACAACGGCATTGTGGACGAGCCGCCAGTTGCTATGAAAGAGGGCGGATTGATTAAAGAAGGATACCATGAATATTTGGACAAGCTGCGCACCGCCAGCCGCGAGGGCAAGCAATGGATTGCCAGTCTTGAGCAGCAGGAACGCCAGGCAACAGGCATTCGTTCGCTTAAGGTCGGTTATAACAAAGTGTTCGGCTACTACATTGAAGTAACCAAAGCGAACCTGAGCGCGCTGCCGGAAGGACGCTACGAGCGTAAGCAAACGCTAGCGAACGCCGAGCGGTTTATCACGCCGGAATTAAAAGAAAAAGAAGCGCTTATCCTTGAAGCGGAAGAGAAGCGTTCCGAGCTTGAATACCAGTTGTTTGTTGAAATCCGGGAGCGGATTGCCCGGGAAGTGAAACGTCTGCAGACGTTGGCACTGCAGGTGGCGACGGTGGATGTGCTGCAGTCGCTTGCAACGGTGGCCCAGGATAACCGCTATGTAAGACCCGAGATTCTGACGGAAGGTCCGCTGGTCATTCGGGATGGCCGCCATCCGGTCGTCGAAGCGGTATTGCATGGGGAACCGTTCGTGCCGAATGATACGGAATTGGGCCTTGACCGACAAATTCTGCTGATCACCGGTCCGAATATGGCGGGGAAAAGCACCTATATGCGTCAGGTTGCGCTTATCGTGATTATGGCGCAGATGGGCAGCTTCGTACCCGCTGAGTTCGCGCAGGTGACGCCAGTGGATCGAATCTTCACCCGGATTGGAGCGGCGGATGACTTGGTGGGTGGCCAGAGTACATTCATGGTCGAAATGAAAGAAATCGAGGTTACACTTACAAACGCCGGAGAACGCAGTCTTGTTATTATCGATGAACTGGGCCGGGGCACTTCGACATCGGAAGGAATGTCCATCGCCCAAGCGGTTATTGAATATTTGCATAACGATATCGGCTGTAAGACGCTTGTATCGACCCATTATCATGAGCTGTCACACCTGGAGGCGACACTTGATCGGCTGGAGAATTTTCATATGGCGGTCAATGAAACGGAAGATAACGTGATTTTCCTGCGTAAGCTGGTCAACGGTCCGGCTGATAAAAGCTACGGCATTTACTGCGCCCAGATTGCAGGGCTGCCCCCCCGCATTATTGAGCGTGCCAACCAACTGCTGGACGAATACGAAGGCGCGGTAGCGCGGGAAGTGGCGCCAGGCGGTGAGCAGCTGCAGACGAACAAACAGAATTCCGGAGCGGAGCCGGTATGCGAGCCGATAACAATCGGTGCACCCGCAGCGGAAGAAGCCGAACAGCTCGAGCTCTTCTGGAATCCGGGGCAACCGGCCGCCGGGAAGAAGGCAGAGCGTACTGTGCCGAGCAAAGCGGAAGAAAAAGCGCTCAAAAAGCTGCGTGAAGCGGATTTGTTGAATATGACGCCCATGCAGGCGATGAACTTTTTATTTGAACTAAAAAAGCATATCTAACGGACAGGCAAGGAGGAGATGTCCGTGGCAAATATCCAGGTGATGGATGCCCAATTAGCCAACTTAATTGCGGCCGGTGAAGTAGTCGAGCGGCCGGCCTCCGTCGTCAAGGAGCTGGTGGAAAATGCAATTGACGCCGGAAGTACCCGAATTGAAGTGCATCTCGAAGAAGGGGGGCTGGCTTCGATCCGTGTTGTGGATAACGGGTGCGGTATGGTCGAAGAAGATTGCCGTCTGGCATTCGAGCGACACGCTACCAGCAAGCTGAAACGGGAACGCGATCTCGCCCACATTCGTACGTTGGGCTTTCGCGGCGAGGCGCTGCCCAGCATCGCAGCTGTCTCCCGTACAGAAGTAAAAAGCACTCCTAAAGGAGAGAAGGTTGGCACGCGTATCCGCATCGTGGGCGGTAGGGAAGATGTGTGTGAGCCGATCGCCTTTCCGCGCGGTACGGAAGTGATCGTGTCCGACTTGTTTTATAATACGCCGGCCCGCCTAAAATACATGAAAACCATTCATACGGAAGTCGGCCATGCGTCGGATGTTATGAACAGGCTGGCACTTTCGCATCCGACAATTGCGTTTTTGCTGACGCACAATCAGAAACAGCTACTGCGCACGTCAGGCGACGGCCAATTGCTGCATGTGATTGCGGCCGTATACGGCATGAATGTCGCCCGTAATATGGTCAAGATTGAAGCAGAGTCCCTCGATTTTACCATGACGGGCTACCTTGCCAGGCCGGAGATTACCCGCGCCAGCCGCTCATATATTTCTACGCTGATTAACGGCCGCTATATCCGCAATATGGGATTGACGAATGCGATTTTACGCGGCTATCATACGCTGCTGCCGATTAATCGCTATCCGATTGCGGTACTTTCGATTGATATGGACCCAACGCTCGTCGATGTCAATGTCCATCCGGCGAAGCTGGAAGTCCGTTTCAGCAAAGATCAGGAATTGTATGCTTTCGTGGAGCAGGAGGTCAAACAGGTCTGGAGTGCTCAGCGTTTAATTCCGGAGCCGGGACGAAAGCGATCGGCACAGAGCGGACCGCGCCCTAAAAGTAATGAGTACCAGGCATCCATGGATTGGACGCTCTTTGTACCGGGCAGAGAAGAGAAGAGAAGGGAAGCCGGTGTGTCTGCATCTGATTTTGAACAAGGAACGATAGGAGAAGAAGATGCGGACTCTCGTCAGGAAGAATGGAAATCTGAAGCCAGGTGGGAAGCGGAGGTAGGTTCGGGAGGGACGGAGAAGAACCGGGCGAACCAAATAAAAACAAGGCCGCACTCTCCGTTCTCTGGATTTGGCTCGGAGCGAGCGGAAGATACAGCCGCCACAGAGAGTCTATACCGGACAGAGCCGGGTTCAGACTATGTTGCGGAACGAAAGCTGAATATCGCAGATGCAGAAGATGCCCCTGCTGCTTCCTTATCCACACAGGATTCTGCATCGCAGATGAATGCCGTTCCTACAACCGAAAAACAACCTTTATCGGAGGGACAGGCACAGGATGAACCGGAAAGCGTCGAAAGGGATGCCGTCAATCTGCGTGTGCCGGAAATGTATCCTCTCGGGCAGCTGCACGGCACATACATCCTGGCACAAAACCAGGACGGCATGTTTATGATTGATCAGCATGCTGCCCAGGAACGCATCTTCTATGAGTATTTTCTTAACAAGCTGCGCGAGGAGGCTATTGAAAGCCAGGATTTGCTGATTCCGATTACGCTGGAGTTGACGGCGGCGGAAGCGGCTGCCGTAGAGGAAGGCCGTGACTGGTTCGAACAGGTAGGCGTGCATATGGAGCCGTTTGGTGCAAACAGCTATATTATTCGTTCCCATCCACGCTGGCTGCCGCGCGGCGAAGAAGAAGCGATTCTGCGCGAGATGGTAGAGATGGTGCTCACATCGAAAAAAGGCATTGACGTGGTGAAATTGCGTGAAGCAGCGGCCATTACGATGTCATGCAAAGCGGCTATCAAAGCGAACCGTTATTTGAATCATGCTGAGATGGAAGCACTCATCGAACGACTGCGCCGTACGACCAGTCCGTTCACGTGCCCGCATGGCCGGCCGATTATCATTCATTTTTCGACATATGATATCGAGAAGATGTTTAAGAGGGTTATGTAAAAATACTTGAAACATAGACAGAAGAGAAAAAGCAGAAAATCCAGTAATACCAAGGGTTTTCTGCTTTTTATCTTCTCTATTATTGCTTGAAAGGTTCAATTGCAAACATTTTGCTAACCTTTATTAGGCTAAAGTGATTGTTTGTAGTGTTTTACAGCTTGTTCAAAGCGAAGTGTAATCAAAATACACCCTTAGTGTCCAACTTCTCTGGGGGGCTAAAGAGTAATCTCAGCTATGTAAAAAGCGGCTTTCTAGTGCACCAAAGAGCCGCTTTGTTATAAGTTTCCTTATATAAGGGGACTTTGAATTAAGGTGGAGAATTCGAAATTATGGACGTGGCCATCGTTCAGTGTAGTTCTTCCTTTGGCAAAGTGTACATGCTTTCCGTTCCCAACAGGAATAGCAGGACCCGTTATTATTCTAACTTGATGAAGGTGATTAAAAAAATCGGTATTAACAGTTATCACATGTACATGGCTATTACCTCTACGGATTGCTTGACTTGTAACTCCTGCAAAACGATGGTTATGTCTGTCAGCCCCTGCTTCTGCCAACTTGGTACTACCTAAAAATTCGTGTGTATGTGTCTGTACCTGTATCTGTCTTTTTGTGTACGTTTTGCTGTTAGGTTTATTTTTTATCTGGAAACTTTTTTTATTTGTTGGCTTTTTATTCATCAAGATGCCTCCTTGAAGTAAAGTCTTATCGTATCGTATGGTTGTCTTTTCTTTTTGGTTTGGACGATTATTATTAGGAAATTGCCCTTTTTAAAGGAGGCTACGAACTGAAAAAATGGCGTGAAAATGGCATGATTTTGGCTGAAGCTTGGCGCGCCATTTTGAGATAGGGGTGGTATGATGATAATGTCAGAAGATAAGCGAAGGGACCGTTCCGGGGGAGCGGTCCTTTTTTGGTTGCATAAAAAAAGAGAGACACACGAAGTGACACGAACGTAAGGTGAAGAGGGTGTACCGTACACAAGAGCGCGGAAATTAAAGTATGAAGTCATAAAAAATCTAGCTTGGATTATCTATGATGAGCAAAAGAAAGGAATAGGTGCTCTCTTCATGAGAACGCCTTTTTTAAGTTCGATAACTTGGTTTATGTCTATTTAACAAATAAATGTAGGCTGTTACCCATTGGAACATTTATGCATATCTTATTCTGAAAGTTTATTTTAGGAGGCTTGTTCATGTCCAATGGATTTGTTGCTCGCTCGTTAGATGAGGTTCGTTTCTGGTCCCGTATTATGAAAGAACACTCGTTGTTTATTACATTGGGCCTTCGATGTGAAGATACTCAGCTTATAAATGAAGCACAACAATTTTTTCGTATCTTCGAACAAATTGAGAGCCAATCACATGCTTTTACTTTGAAAACAGATCCCCGACAGATTACACAATTTAATGCAGAGGTTTATAATGCCGTCTCTCATATTTGGGTTTATAAAAGAAAACTTCTTGGTCTTATTTTACATTGCAAGTTGCCTGGAGCTAATTTATTTCCTTTACTTATTGATCATATAAGTAGAGAAGCAAATTACTTTAGAAATAGGTTGTCAGAGTTAAATCAAGGTCAATTGGAGCCAATACCCGATGCCATTATCGATGAAAACGTATTTTTCTTGCGTATTATGGCCGATCATGCGAAATTTATTGGTCATCTTCTGGACCCGTCAGAACGAAAACTCGTAGAGCAGGCTCAGGAATTCAGTAATGATTTTGATCAATTATTATTTCAAGCAATTGATTTGGATTCTATGCGTCCACAATCACAAACGTCCCCTCTTCTTAGTCAGTTTCTTGACCAAAACAGAGTATCTGTAAAATCACTTCGTGATTTTAAAAAGACGGCTCGTGATTTAATTGAGGCATGCCGTATTAAAAGTATTATTCACCCATTACTGGCTGATCACGTATTCCGTGAAGCGGAGAGATTTTTGGAGATTATCGATATGTTTGAAAGGGCACTAACAGGAAAAAAATCTGTTAGTAAATGCTAAAAACGTCCGACAATGCCCATTTTGTAAACTAGGGTAGCCGCTCCAATCATATTCATTCGGCAGTGGAGTCTTTTTCTCTTTTTAAATACGAACGTATGTACTTCAATAAAATATCCTAGCGCAAGAGCTTTTGTGTCCAAGATATTGACTCGAATCCTGGAGATTTGTCCTTGAAATCTTAAATGAGAGGGGTTATGTATGATAAAATGTAATTTAGTTGTTTTAATAGATTACTTACCGTAAGTTTAGGTTTTTTGCACCAGAACCTTAAAGCGTGTTATCATTTTATGTAATAATTGGTAAGGGAAGGGTGAATAAGATGTCATTTGAAAGTGTAAAAGCCCACTTTAAACAGTGGAATCGTGAAAATGATGTGATGGAGTTTGAAACATTGAGTGCTACGGTTGAGCAGGCCGCTGAAACAATTGGCGTTATCCCTGCTCGAATTGCGAAGACGCTATCCTTTAGGGGAGAAGGGGACAAAGCCATCTTGATCGTAGCTGCTGGTGATGCCAAAATCGATAACAAGAAATTTCGTCACACATTTGGCTTCAAGGCACGTATGCTCACGCCTGACGAAGTGCTGGAGCAAACCGGACATGTCATAGGTGGCGTTTGCCCGTTCGGATTGAAAAACGAAATGGACGTCTATCTGGATATCTCGATGAAACGTTTTGAGACCCTTTTCCCCGCCTGCGGAAGCACAAACTCTGCCATCGAATTGACATGTGATGAATTATTTCAATATTCATTTGCTAAAGAGTGGGTAGATGTTTGTAAAGGATGGAAAGAAGCCGAGTTTAGAGAAACAGTAGCTGTAAAAAACGATGGACTTTGAACTTAACTATACAGAAGTATTAAATCAAACAACCAGTCGGATATAGCAACGACTGGTTATTTTGTGCTCAATTTCTGTACTATCTGCCCGTTCACTTCAACGGATATCCATTTAGAGGATGAGTTCACAACCACTTCTCAAGACTCCGGAGCCAGTACCATAACCGAGTGATGACAAACGGCTCATACGAAGTGATGAAGCGGCTGGCATAATGGTGCGCAGGGAAAATAAAAAAAAGGAAGCAAGAGGATATATGGTGGAGTCTTGCTTCCATGATTAGAAGGTGATAGGTGAAGAGAGCACCTGTCAGCACTTTTTAACATAAGCAAATAGTATGCCAACAAAGAAAGCAAGAAATAGCAGTATAAACGCTCCTATTTGCGCTTTCGTCATTCTTTTTTGGTTTAATATTAATTCTATTTTGGTTTAACAGTATAGTTGTGCAACGGCTTATGAACCGGGGGAGGATGAGGAGAGAAGGGAAAACGCACGAACTAAAAACAGACTCACCGTACTTTCAAGCGGTGCTGGATGGAAGAGGTTTACAATTCGGAAGAGTGACCGTGACTTTCAGGTAGGAGATAAGCTGATAGTGAAGAAGTCTATACGTGAAGTAAAAGATTCGAAGAACATTGGGAGCAGTTTGAACGAAAATAAAAATCCCCTCTGCAATGCAGAAGGGTAAAGGAGAGGAGAAAAAAGGTGAAGGTACTGTTTTGAGTATTGCCTATTCTTCTGATAAATAAACAAAAAAAACCCCTGTAGGTTACAACAGGGGGAGGATAAAGAGAGCGTGTACACTTTCTTATACGAAGTGAAAGAGACAAAGTTACAAAAAAATTTCCTATGCGGAAAGGTGTTTGTCGAACACATTCACTTTTTTGCGACGAACGGCTACTCAGAAAGTGTGCACACGAATAGAAAACTCATTATGACGTAGAGCCGATAGTATAAGAAAACTCACGGTCAGCAACCGTAGCCCCCATTTATTCAAACTCGTATCCTTGGATTAAGTGTCAATTTGACCTAACTGTTTCAATGTACTGTAGACTGCTGACTCGAACTCGATGAAGCCCAAATACGAAGCCACATCCTGGAATGGGAAGACTTGGGAAGCAAAAAATCCACCAATGCCGTTCTGGCGGTCGATCCAGTAGAACAGGTTGGCCAACCCCGCCCACATCAATTGGCCTGCTGGCCGACCTGTGGGGATAGGATCCTCATTTACCTGGAATGTATAAGCCCACGACTTTTGCACACCAGGGTAGAACTCACCGTCATTAGCCAACGATGGATCGGACGAGCTCCAGCCGCCGCTCTTCAGTGCCCCAAGCCCATTCTGAGACATTTGCGCGACCGTTTCCGGGTTGAGTACGCCTGCACCCTCATTCAGGATCATCCGAATAAACTTCATGTATTCGCCAATGCTGGCATATAAACCGTGTCCTCCCATGTCCATTTCGGGAGATTGTGGCAGCATGAGACCAGGTAGCGGCGTGATATTACCGTCCTGGGTTCGACGGTGGATGGTTGCGCGGCGTTCCATCATCGACGGAGTTAGTGTGAATCCGATGTCGTTCATGTCCAGGGGGGCAAAAATCCGCTCGGCCATCACTTCGCCTAGTCGCTTACCACATACAGCTTCGACAACCTTGCCAACCCAGTCAATGTTGACGCCATAGTTCCAGCGTTCACCTGGCTCGAATAGCAGCACACTCTTAACTGAGTCAAAGGTGCTGGTGAGTATGGAAGGTACTTCCTTTGCATCACGATATTTTCGATCCTCATGACTGAAGAACTCGTAACCAAAGCCAGCAGTGTGGAGCATCAGCATGTTGATGGTAATGTTGGTTCTGGGTTCTCTTAGTTTGGGTTGCCCGTCTGCGTCAAACCCTTCGAGAACCTTAATTTCAGAAATCTCAGGCACATACTTCCTGACCGGATCGTCAAGTCTGACTTTGCCTTCCTGGACCAGTTGCATCAATACTGTGCCGGTGATGGCCTTAGTAGTCGAGAAAAGAGCAAACACTGTGTCGGTGGTCATCGGCGTTTCCTTGCCGATCTCACGTACCCCGGCTGCACCCTCGTAGATGTTCCCTTCACGGTCAGTTATCATTGCAACCACTCCGGGTATGCCTCCAGCCCTGCCTACGGCGTTACTCAAAACTTTATCAAGAGTATCTGTGAGAGTACTCTTGATTGCTTGACTCGTCATACCTTCATCATCTCCTCTCGTAAACCTATATTTTTTGATAAATAAAGACTATTCTGAAATCTTAACTGCCTTGAAATTAACGTATCATGCTTAAGGCAGGCTTGTCAATTTTTTTAGCTCTAGGCTTTTTCTGCTGTCTTTTTTTGAAGCAGCGTACGCCACAATTCGAGTTCGGTGTATGCGGTCTGACGTCATATCATGAATATGATCCAGAAGTTCGAGAGATGTTCGGAGAAAGCAGGTAACATAGTCCATGGTATACGAATGCCAGCGATATATGGAAGAGCATATACCATAAAAATTCGGAACACTAAACCCGGATATCAGCCAGAGAGAGAAGAAAAGTAAGCAAAAAAATAGTGCCTGTAAGGCACCAAGTAGGGGGATATTCTAGGAGAGTAAAATCCGAGGTAACTACAAGGGATTTTTATAATTTTACCACATAGAAGGGGGAGCTGAACGAGAATCGTTCGACATTTTCTACAATATAGTTATATTTAATGACAGAAAAAGATATAAAACAGCACAATTCGCCCGTAGGCGGCTTTTTATTTTGCCCTGGAGGCGGGTGATAGATAAAAGAACCGGAATTCAACCAAATCCCGTTTTTAGGTGTTGTAGATTTTACATGAATAGTGAAAATTAATGTCATATAATCTTACAAATCAACTTTGAAAAACGCTGTTTTGCTATAAAATACATTTAAAAACATGAGAAATTAAATTGAGAAGGGTGGTATGAAGAGATGGCATTGTTAGGAAGAATTGTTTTTTTGCAAAAACAAAAAGATGAGTTGATCGAAAAAATAAAACGTCCTTCTACTACCCATTCTGAGACGATGGAAATTTACAAACAAATGCGTATGATTAATTTAGAAATACAAAATATTAGACGGACGGAAAATGATACTATGGACAGTCGCAGATCCAATTAGATACAATTCTAAAATTTTCCCAATAAAACCAGTCCTATTCCCTTATTATTCTGCATAGCTTGGTAGGTAACAAGTGTATAGGGGAACAGTCACGAACCTCTCGGAAATCCGAGAGGTTTTTTAACAGGTACAAATGCGGGATATTTTGGGCTCTTATTCTTTTCACTTTTCCATTCAGACCACATATTCTAAATGCAGGAAATAGACTAATACCTTGGAGGGAAGAATATGAGTGAAGATAGACAGCAGCAATGGCATCATGGACAGCAATGGCATCATGGACAGCAATGGCACCCTGGACAGCAATGGCACCCTGGACAGCAA
>NZ_BJXX01000121.1 GCF_007991215.1 Aneurinibacillus danicus | reverse complement strand
TGGACACCAGTGGCATCCCGGACACCAGTGGCACCCCGGACAACAATGGCATCATGGACAGCAATGGCATCGTGAGCAGCAAGAATAAATATCCTGAGTGGAAAGGTCATCAATAACAAAATCCCCGAATTCGGGGATTTTGTCTTTCGGGAAATATTGCAATCATCGTCGTCTTTTCCGGGAATATACAATCCCCGCTTTTTCTATACAAACTTCCTACAGCACCCTATTCCAATCCGGAGCAGGATGCTTTTCGGTATAGTTGGTGAAAAAATACATACGAATGAAAATTATGTAAATTAAGATTGCTTTATTAAGTAGGTGAAGAGAATGGTGAAGAAGATGAATAAAAGAAGGGAGAATTGTTAGTTGAAGATATTAATGATCTGCAGGAGAAACTAAGGGCAAACGAATCTCGACAGTTGTTCCTTCTTTTTCTTTTGACTGTATCAGAATATTTCCCTGCATTTCCTCAACTAACCTTTTACATATGGACAAACCTAATCCTATTCCGTCTTCTTTCGTTGTAAAAAAGGGCTCAAAAATTTTATTCATGTGACTTTCCGGAATCCCTATTCCATTATCAACAAAAGTTAAAACAGCTTCTTTGCTATCTATCGAAGGATACAAATTGATGAGCAAGATTCCGCCAGGATTTAGTGCAGAGATACTGTTTTTGATAATGTTAAGCATAATTTGTTCAATATATGAAGAGATTCCATAGGTGAAAAGAGTAGTTGATGGCAGAGATAAATGAAGAGTAACACTCTTTTCCAATGCAAAGCATGTAGCTAAATCGTGCACTTTTCGAAAAATTTGATTAATATTGACTATTTCCCAGTTACTTTTTTTACTGTCTCCTTTACGCGCTAACAAAAGGAAATCGGACACTAGGTCCTCAACTTTTGTAATTTCATTAATGCAAATATCAATATAATTCAAAAAATCATTTGTATTTGTCGTCTCATTAAGAACCATTCGTTTCATCAACTGTTGAAAACCTTTAATACTACAAAGCGGATTCCTGATTTCATGTGCCATTCCCGCTGCCATTTGCCCCATAATGGATAGTTTTTGATTATGCAAATGATGTATTTGCTTATCTTTTGCAAAAAGGAAGCCGTTAACACAACTGTTGAATCTCGCATTTAGAATTTCAAAAAACCTAGAGGTGAGAAAAGAGCGTTCTTCTGGCTCGGAGAGATGAGCATTAATTAAAGAACACACATAATCAAAAGAGTAGATTCGAATACTATATGTGAGTTGGAGGAATATTTCTCTATTCATTTCTTTTACTTCTCCAAAATACAGCCCTACTTCATACCCCGTTTTCTCCAGTTGTTGCAATGCTTCTGCATACTCCTCATCCTCTTTAAATAATATTCCCGCAACAGTAGTATACACTGAATATAAAGACGTTCTATAGGCTTCAATGTCTCCAATAACATTATGGAAGTTTTCTATTTTCTGCAGCATATCTTGAAGATGTGCTTCGATCATGCTTGGAATTTTTTCGATAATCAAATACAATAATTTTTCCTTATACTTATGTGTTTTAATCATTCGTCTTCCCCAGTAGATATGAATTTTTTAAAATTGGTATTTCGAAACAAAAATAGTGGCATTATTTCCACCGTATCCATGAGAGGTAACAACAAAACTATCAACTTCCGCTTGAATGGTATCATATACAATAGGCAGTTCCGGATAATCCTCTCGAATCGCATTCACCGTGCCAGGAATGAAATTGCGTTCCATTCCAATAAGAGAAGAAATCATTTGCGCTCCTGCACTTGCTCCAAACGTATGACCGGTTATACTTTTTATAGAAGTAATGGGAACCTCCTTACCAAACAACTGCATATGATTGATAGCCTCAATCCTATCGTTTTCTTTCATTCCGAGTGCCTGGCTGTTGACATATGTAGGCCTTCTGTGTTTAGTCACCCTTTCTAAATCACGAAGCAAATGTTTCCCTTCACTGTCTGAAAAAAATATTCCTTGTCCATCGTTTGATGTGCTGACCTCATTAATGACACCGAAAATCTCAGCGTCCCTTTTTAGAGCGCTCGATTCTCTCTCAAGCACTAATACGCTTGCTCCTTCAGCGATGACAAATCCTCCACTCTTCTTTGAAAATGGAACGCCCATCATATGCAATTCCTTGTCTTGGGATAAACATCTTATTTTTCCGAAGGCATATATCACTGTTTTAGAAATAGGCGCATCGGCCCCTCCCACGATGCAGACGTCTAACTCGCCAGCACGCAAATACATCATAGCATCCTGGATGGCATCGATGCTCGCTGCGCACCCTGTAGCCACTGTTCTCGTAACCCCATTTATCCCGAAAAACTCTGCTATTGAAGAAGCTAAGCTATGATAATGAACAATCCCACATCCATTGACAGGCATAACTTTCAAATTACTCTGCTGGGCAAGAACGACAATTTCATCGTATCCCAGGGTTCCCCCTAAAGCCGTTCCGAGGAAAATTCCTGTTTTATATTGATCTAAATGGATGTTTCCTGCCATTTGGATCGCTTCTTTTGCGGCTGACATAGCCAGAAGACTGATCCTGGGGTATCTTCTATATTTTTTATCCTGTATTTCTTCTAATCTATCATGCACAACTCCGAATGCGATATTTTTTCCTTCCGTTCCTTCTCCTGCGTAAAGGTCTAGAGCACTACTTCCTGTTAAAAGAGTATCGGCAAAGTGGTCTACATTGTATCCACCCGGGACTTTGACTCCATATCCTGTAATAACGATCTTCTCTCCTTTCACAAATTATTCCTCCTTTGGAATTTAAATAGAATATACATAGATTTTATCCAAGAAAATAAAATCAGTAAACTATAATTTGGAAAATCATTTACAGGCCATCACTAGCATTACATAAAAACAGAGAGTAAATATGGCTCAAAAAGTCAAGTATAAATTTTTACAGGTCCTATAAAAAACGAAGTCCTGAATCAAAGAGCGTCTCTGTCCATTTGGTAAACGATAGTATTCATTACTGGCTAGCCAACTCGTCGACAAACACCGGGCGAAGGTGAAGCCGTTGGGCCAGTTCGGTAAATAGCGTAGCCAGAACCGTCAAATCGACTTGATTGTGTTTGGGATGCATGGATAGAGGTAAACCCGAGAATCTCATGAAAATCCTCGTTCAGTGTGTCGGCCGCAATGGCCCGGAGCCCTTCCCTGGATTGGAGATGCGCATGAAGGAGAAGCAAGGGATAGGCTGTGGTCATCAACTTCTTCGTGTACTTGTCCTGTCCGCTTTTGCGAATGTGTTCTTGAAATTTCTCTACAAAAATGTGGTCAGCCCATTTTCATTCATTGCCTATACTCCTTATACAATAATGATAATAATCAAGCTCTCCTTTTTTTCATCTCGTATCGTGGGAAGGGCGGCTGACTTTTGTGATACGAAGGAAAAGGGATTTTCATCTTCTCAGAAGATTTACCTTTCCATTTTAGTGCTATTCAGTCCTTAAATCTACTAATACAAAACGACAAATACCGACAAAAGGTTGATTCCCTCGTGTCGGTATTTCAAGAAAACGCCACTATTCCTTTAAACTAATCTCTTTCCTTACAACTACATTTATTCGTCCAGCGCGATGGATTTCTCGATTATGTTTAGCTTTCTTTCGTATTCATTCTTCTCTTTATCATCGCCATTCTTTTTTTTATAACGCTTGACTTCATTCTTGATTATTTCGCCAATTTGATATTGTTGTCCAAAAGTCAACCGAGAACGTCTTCTTCCAGTTCATCATACTCAAACATTTCTCCAGGGAAGTAGAGTACAAGAATACTGCGTTTTTATTCTCATTACTCAAATTCATACTGGGATCTTTAGGAGGAGAAGCCAGATGAAATACCGTGTTCTTATTCCAGACAAGCCAACCGTGCGGAATATGGTGTGCTGCCTACAGAGCTTACTTTCGCGGATGAACCGTACAGAGAATTTGGACAAGGCAGTCACTGGTATCCGGATTAACAAACAGACACGAGCGATTGAAATCGAAATGGAAGATGAGACGGAAGAGAAGCTTTTATGAGCAGACACCCAAAGGGTGAGAAGAAATAAAAAGGTCGGTACAAGCCGGCAAGCAAAGGAAGTGATCCCTAATAGATGGGGCTGTCACCAGTATACTATGGGAGAGGAGAAAAAAAGGTGAAGGTACTGTTTTGAGTATTGCCTACTCTCCTGATAAATAAATAAAAACTCTTTTCGAAGAGGGGGAGTCGTCATGCAAATGTCGTTTTTGCCGAAAATTGACCGGAAGGCTATGCAGAAGCGTGTAGGGGAAGCACTGGAGACAGCGCGTATTTATGCAAATCGGTTTTGTTCACCGGGAGATGAAGAACGCTTCCGCCTATGAAGCAAGATATTACGGCGTGACGAACAAAACGACCGATGCTGCAGCCGAGTGCGTTGATAAGGAAAGAGAAATGATTGAGCTGACGAAACGAGTAGAGCGTGCAGTAAGCCGGTTGTCGAAGAAGGAGCAGGAGATTATCCAGAAGCGGTATTTGGAAGAAGAGGCGTTTGATTATATCGTGGCTGGCGAGGTAGGGCTGAGCGAATGACCATATACCAGAGTGAAGGAATGGGTGTTCTATAAATTGGAATTTATGATAAAATTGGAAGTGATGATGAAAGAAACGGCATAAGGGGAAACGTTATGGAGGAGAAAAAGGAGTGACCAATTTGGGTATGGAGCCTTGTTCTTATGGATGTTTGGACTTTATGTTGCTCTTAGAAGATTAATTCGAGGATAATGGCGTGCATCCGGCGTGAAAACGGTATGATTTTAGAAGGAAATAACTTCCTTTCATTTGTTGTTATTAAGGAAACTTTTATTAGCAAAGGGAGGAGTAAAAAGTGTTAAACCATAAAAATGTAATGTTTTTATTTTTACTTTCTTTTTTGTTGCTTTCTGCATGTGCGGAAAAGGAGCAACAAGCATCTGTACCAGAAATAAATGTCCCTAAACTGGAGGCTCCCAAATTAGAGGTTCCTAAACTGGAAGCTCCCAAATTAGAAGTCCCTAAACTAGAAGCTCCTAAACTAGAGGTTCCTAAGATAGAAGTCCCTAAGTTTGATGTACCAAAATTAAAAGCACCTGATCTCTCTGTAACATCTGATAATAAACAAATTAAAATTCGAATTCCTGATACCGTTCTCTTTGATTTTGATAAGAGTGAATTAAAGCCATCAGCAAAAGTTGTATTAAATGAGATAGGTGAAGTTCTTAAAAAGTACGAAGGAGCAAAAATAGAAATAAATGGGCATACTGATAACATAGGTGAGGAGGCATATAATAGATCACTTTCTGAACGAAGGGCAAAAGAAGTTAGCAATTATTTAAAGGAAAACTATGAGGAAGAGAACCTTCGTATAAGAACAAAAGGGTATGGCGAAAGCCGACCCATTGCGCCTAATGATACTGAAGAAAACCGGCAAAAGAATCGACGTGTTGAAATTGTTATTGAACCTAAAATGTAACAAAATAATAGGAAGAGAAGTCTGCGCTGTTTGGATGGTCTGCAGGGAGAAGCGCTGCAGGAGGAAATTAAGTGTATAAAGGGCGAGCTACAACAAATACAAGTACAAAAACCGAATATACAGCTTCCATCTTAACAGAAAGAATTCGGGGAGCAAATAGGAATGGCGAATCGTAGGGAACATTGGATGAAGCTAGGAAAGACGGTCTTTTTCATCTTAACTGTAGCCATGCTTATAGCTTGCATCTTGCCGGGTTAGTTGGAAATTGAAAGATAGGCGAAAGGGATAGGGATTAGAAAGAATAATTTGAATAAGATATAGCAACGTTAGAAAAAACACTTCCGTATAACGAATAACAGGAGGCATGATTATGGCTTTAATCCCTTATGAACCTTTCCGTCAGCGGAAGTCTGGATATGTTTAATGAAATAAAAGGAAAGCAAATGTACAGGCAGGAGAGATTTATAGGACGTTTTCAGCGTTCCGTTCTTCTTCCTTCTCCTGTTTCTGCTAAGGAAATAAGAGCATCGTATAAAAATGGCATGCTTGAAGTGCATATGCCTAAGATAAAAAACAACGCTAACAAAAAAGACGATATCGAGTTTCATGAAGGAATTTATATCCATATTGTTGAATTTAGAATTTGTTAATTCACTTTATGGAGGTATGTATGAAGTCCCTGCTTAGAAAATGGCTTGTCTTCAGCTTAATATTAATGGTATTTACGAGTGTTCCCCTCAAAGCTTTCGCCCAGGTAGATACAAAAAATAAGCAATCGTACCAAGAACTTAAAGCAATCATATACCAACATCTTACTAATAGAGAACCATACTTTGAAATCACATTTATGGGTCCTGGCAGGATAGATAAAACAAAGTCATTTGTTGAACAGGCATTTCGCGAGATTTACAACAATGATAAATATTTGCTACATTCCATTAAAGCCTATGTCGTAGGTGGAGCAGTTTACAAAGATCGTATAATAATAGGCTTTAAAATGGAATATCATACGACAAAGGAGCAAGAAGCTTTTGTAGACTCTCGGGTTAAACAAATTGTTAAGGCGATTATTAAGTCTGGAATGAATGACCACGAAAAAGTAAAAGCAATTCATGATTACATCGTTTCACATGTTGAATACGATAACTCTCTAAAAGAATTTTCGGCCTATGCTGCTTTAACGAAAGGAAAAACAGTATGCAATGGCTATGCTTTATTAGCGAATAAAATGTTAAAAGAAGCACAGATAGATAATAGAATTGTAAGTGGCTATGCCGTAAATACAACTGGAAAGCCAGAACCTCATGCCTGGAATCTTGTCAAAATAGAGGGAAAGTGGTATCACGTTGATTGCACATGGGACGATCTTGGAAAAGGGAACCAAGTTTTTTATCCTTATTATGCTTTATCTGACAGTGAAATAAAGCATAATCATCAATGGGTACCTGATATGGTTCCGAAAGCTTCTTCATTATATATAAAGGAGCTAGAGATAAAAAAAGGAAAGGATAGCAATCGAAAAGATTTTTATAACAGTTTAATTATTAACATAGCGAGAGACATTTCTTATAGAAATACAGGGTATCGGTTTAATTGGTAGTGAAATAACAAACCCACCGGCTTAGCTGGTGGGTTCTTTAATAACCTATTATTTATTTGATTGGTTTTCTTCCTCGTAGCATTCCATACAATAATGATTTTTTTCCTCAATTTCATATTCAGTAAGTTTGATGCTGCATTTCCGACATCTTTCTTCGGTTAAAGTAATATTCATGTCTCTCCCTCAATTCATATTTTTTATTGAAATTATAGACTATTTAAATAACTTTCGTGCGCTTATTTTGTTAAAAAATGATGAATTTTGTTAAAAGATTGCCGGGAGTGCTGGAAAAATTGTATCGAGATAGCGAAGTTATGCATAAATTCCTTTCTATGCGGAATTGTAAGAATATTAAGCACCAATATTGCCCGGTTTATTTTTATCCAATAAATTGTGCCAATTGTGTATTAAATTTATCACGCTCTTCCCACATCAATCCGTGACCACTGTTTTCAAACGGTACAAGTTTAGAATCTTTAATTCCTTTATTCTGTGCTACAGCAAGTGGGAATAGGCACACTTTGTCATGCACACCATGAAGGATTAAAGTGGGAACGTTTATTTTTCCCAGATCAAAAAACAAGCTTTCGTCTCTAAGTGAGGCCAGAACCGCCGCCGTAGACCAACCTGCTGCCTGCAGTCCCAACTGGAAGAACCAGTCTGAGAAAGGCCTGGTTATATGCTGAAAGAAAAACATGTTTCCGAATTCTTCTAACATTTTTGGCCGATCATTATACGTTTCCTGAATGAGTTTATTTACCTCTTGCTCGGGTAATCCATATGGAAAATCAAGACGTTGAGTTAGGCTAGGAGCTGCCGCGCCGAATAAAGCGAGTTTGGATACCCCGTATCCTTTATGACGAGCCATATATCGAACGGCGATCGCTCCCCCCACGGAATGTCCGGCAAGTGTGAAAGCCTGTAATTGAAGTGCTTCAATCACACATCGAATATCATCTGCCAATCTATCGTAGGAGTATCCTCCCCAGGGCTTATCTGATTTACCGAATCCTCTGATATCCACTCCAATACACCGATATCCCATCGCGGGAAGTACATCAAACTGATATTCAAACAACTTGTGGTTTGCTGGCCAACCGTGTATAAACAGGATTGGTTTCCCGCATCCCGGGTTAATATCTTCCACATAAATTTTTACATCTGGTTCTACTCTAACATAGTATCCCACGCCGATTCCCCCAATTAGTCAATCTCGTCAGAAACACGTTATTCATTTGGACTTAAATGGGTGAATGACCTAGCCGTTTTTTAAACCAATGTGGCCCGCTCAGTTGAATAAGGAAAAGTCACTCGATTTTTTTGGAAAGCATTCAAAATTGCACAGAGCAAGTGCTACAGAGAATCGGTTGCCTGTCCGGGATGTAGAATGTTAAGTTAGATTCATATTTTTTCACAAACGTAGAGAGGGTGTTCCAAAAGCCAAGATTTTGGAGCACCCTCTTGCTTTTTTAAAACAATAGTCAACCGTCAGCTAAAAAATTGTGTAATATTATATAACATTATTTTTGATATGTTTTAATAAAAAAATTAAAATCATAATAAATCCACAATAACATACAATAAAACAACAAAAAACACATTAATAAACAATAATTCTTAGTGAAATGCTTTCAAAATCTTTATCAAATGTAAGGTAACTTAACAATTTATAAGGAGGAATATTGATGATTTCTAATGATGTTCTAGAAAAACGAGCAATTCTTGATAAGTCTATCAAATGGTGGAATCCAGGGAAAACCATCCAGTGGCAAAAAGATGGTGTTGATTTGGTAATGGGGAAACGTGAAGGTTATTACTTTTATGATATAAACGGTAAACAATTAATGGATGTTCACCTTAATGGGGGAACATATAATCTGGGTCACCGTAATCCGGAAATTATTTCAGCATTGCAGGAAGGGATGCAGAAATTTGATATTGGGAACCACCATTTTCCTTCTGTGGTTAGAGCTCAACTAGCAGAAGAGCTTTATAAGGCTACACCAGATAACTTAAAGTATTCTATATTTTCAAGTGGTGGCAGTGAAGCGATCGATGTCGCTTTGAAATGTGCAAGATATGCAACAAAAAGGAAAAAAATTATATCGATTCAATATGGTTATCATGGACACACAGGTTTAGCTGTTTCTTTGGGAAATGAACGATATTCTCGACCATTTTTAAGCGAGGGGGATCCACAAGAGTTTGTCAAAGTTCCATTTAATGATTTAGAGGCAATGGAACGGGCCCTTTCTAAAGAGGATGCTGCTTGTGTGATTATCGAGACCATACCAGCAACGTATGGGTTTCCTCTTCCAAAGGATGGATACTTATCAGCAGTGAAAAGTTTATGTGAGAAATACGGGAGCTTATATATTGCCGATGAAGTACAAACGGGTCTGATGCGTACAGGTGAAATGTGGGGCGTAAATATTTACGGAGTAAAGCCAGATATATTAGTCACATCTAAAGGATTTAGCGGTGGGATTTATCCAATTGCTGCAACCGTTGTAAGCGAACAATCCGGCCAGTGGATGTTAGAAGATGGATTTGCCCATATTTCCACCTTTGGAGGATCGGAATTGGGCTGTATTGTGGCGATGAAGGTACTAGAAATAACCCAAAGAGAAGAGGTAAGGCAAAATGTCCACTTTGTTTCAAACTATCTCCGTGAAGGCCTTGAAACGATTAAAAAACAGAATGCTGATTTTTTTGTAGGAATTCGTCAGTTAGGAGTAGTAATGGGGCTAGAATTCAATCATCCCGAAGGAGCAAAATACGTAATGCAGTCTTTATATGAAAACGGTGTTTGGGCTATTTATTCAATGCTTGATCCAAGGATCCTTCAATTTAAACCAGGTCTACTCTGCGATAAGGAATATTGTGATGAGCTTCTAACCAGAGTAGAGGTCAGTATTAAGCGTGCTTCAAAAATAGTAAACTAGTAAATTAAATTTTTAATCATAAAGATTCCGCTGATGAGAGGAGATGGAGAAAATGAATGCCATGAACGAGCCTTCTAATTATGATCCTTTGGAATTCTACCATCACCTGGCGAAGGAGGCTTTAGGAAAATATTCGGTTTCGAGTCATGCAACCGTTAGATTATTAAATTACTCAGAAAATATAACTTACCTGGTTGAAAACACTGATAATCCCATGAGAACAATTTTACGATTAAATCGCCCTGGATATCACTCCAAAAAGGAATTGGAGGCAGAGCTTATCTGGATCAAAGCCATTCTAGAAAGCTCCACCATAGTGGTTCCTGAACCAATTGCCGGTATAAATGGAGAGTACGTTCAGGTGATCGCAACAGACAAACTTGGCAATCCCTATCATTGTGTAATGTTCAGCTTTTTAGCCGGTAATGCTCCTGATGAAGAAAATGAACAGGGGTTGGTGCTGGAGTTTGAGAAACTTGGCGAAATCACAGCACTTTTGCACAATCAATCACAGGAATGGATTGGTTCTAATCCAATTAATCGCCCAACATGGGATTTTGAAACGATGCTTGGTACGAAACCTAAGTGGGGAAGATGGCAAGATGGAATCGCCGTTACGCCGGATCGGAAGATTTTATTTCAGAAAGTTTCGAAAATAATCAAGAAAAGACTAACCAGGTTTGGTAAGTCTTCCGATCGTTTTGGGCTAATTCATGCAGATTTGCGGTTAGCTAACTTGTTAGTAGAGGATGGCATCATTAAGGTAATTGATTTTGATGATTGCGGATTTAGCTGGTATCTTTATGATCTTGCAACAGCGCTAAGCTTTATTGAGCATAAAGAATATGTTCCGGATTTAATCCAGGCTTGGTTGTCTGGTTATAAAAAAATTCGATCAATATCAGTAGAAGAAGAAGCTGAGATCCCAACCTTTATTATGCTTAGAAGACTGTTGCTTGTTGCTTGGATCGGAAGTCATATCGATAATGATACGGCTAAAAGCCTGGGTGCAGAATTTACGGATCAGACCGTTGGTTTGGCTGAAAAATATTTATATCAGTTTGGATAACCAGTAGCTACTAGGACTTTATTTTCCATTTGAAAAAAATGAGGAATACAATGAAGGAGGGAAAAATAATGGCTGCTGAAAAAATTTTGGCTGCAGGGGGTTTAGCTACTGATATCTCAAAGTATGGATATAAGCAAGAATTTAATCGAACGATGAATGTCTGGCAACTGACGGCTTTTGGATTAAACTATATGGTACCAATAGCTCCAGCGATTATTTTTGGGTTACTGCTCCAAACGTCAGGTGGTACAGTATCTCTCCCTTATTTATTAGCTGGTGTCGCAATGCTTTTTACAGCCTTTAGCTACTCTGTTATGGTTCGAAATTTTCCACTTGCCGGTTCCGTTTACAGCTATGTGGGAAGAGGGTGGAATGCTCATTTAGGATTTATTGCTGGATGGGTCTTAACGTTGGATTATATATTAATACCCACTGTGACAGCTTCTAGTTCAGCATACTTTGCTCAACAATATTTCCCCGAAATTCCTTATTGGATTCTATTAGCGATATTCTCGGTCGGAACGGGGTTGCTAAACTTATTCGGAGTTGAATTAATTTCCAAAATAGGATTAGGTCTCCTGATTCTTGGTGAATTTGTCGTTTGGCTTTCAATTCTAGTCTGGGCTAACGCTGTTCATTCGGATGGAATGGGGACAGGAACGTTACTTAGTTTACAACCCTTCGAATTTGCCGATTTTTCCAGTTTAGCAGCCGCAACTTCACTTGCGATTTTTAGCTTCCTTGGCTTTGATGCGATTACCACATTAGCAGAAGAAACGAAGAGACCTAAGAGGGATATTCCAAAAGCGATATATTGGTGTATCGGGATCGGAACCCTAACAATGTTTGCCTGCGGGTATTTCGGAATGTTAGTAGTACCAGATTGGAAATCACATATAAGTGATGAAACCTGGGTGAATACTGTATTATTCCAAGTATCTAAAATGACCGGGGGAGAAGGCTTCGGGATTTTCTTTACAGCAGGGTATTTAACAGAATTAGCCGTGTTTAATGTTGTGGCTACCGCAGCAGGAGCACGCTTATTATACGGAATGGGAAGGGATAATCTTTTACCGAAATCTGTATTTGCAAAAGTGAACAAAAAATGGAAAACGCCGCATTGGAGTATTTTCATAATTGTTTCAATTGAGTTTATATTAGGGCTTAGTTCAAATATGGCTACCCTGTCCAATCTAGTAAACTATGGAGCGTTGTTTGGATTCGCAGCATTAAATCTTTCAGTCGTTTGGCTGTACTATGTGAAGAAAAAAGGGGAGTCACCATTAAAACTCGGGAGTACTCCAAACTGGAGACCAACCGGCATCCGCCATCTGCGTTATTTTGTACTGCCGATCATTGGACTTTTAGTGATTCTGTATGTGTGGATTAGCATGGATAAATTAGCGCTACTTCTCGGTACTTTATGGCTGGTAGTAGGAATTGTTTATTTATCAATAAAAACAAAAGGTTTTCGCAAACTTCCACCACATTTAGACCTGTAAAACGAAGATGGTTATCTACTATTATTAAAATGAATAGGGGGAGAATGGACCATGTTGACACCTTTGAATGGGAAAACGGTAATCGTAACAGGAGCAAGTAGAGGCATTGGAAAAGGGATTGCCGAGGTTTTTGCAAAGCAAGGGGCAAATGTCGCAGTTGTAGCCAGGGATTTGGTAAATGCAGAAAGCTGCGCTGCGGAAATTCGAAAAAATGGGGGCAAAGCAGAAGCTTTTAAAGGCGATGTAGCCAGTCTTGATTCCATGAACGAATTGGCGGAAGCAGTGGTCAACAAATTTGGTGGGATTGATATCCTGTGCTCAAATGCCGGAATATTTCCAAACTCTTTAATAGAGAACATGAGCGTGGATGAATGGGATATTGTAATGAATACCAATGCAAGGGGCACCTTGTTTGCTGTTAAAGCCTGTCTTCCTTATTTAAAAGATGCGGAATATGGTCGTATTATTCTTACCTCATCCATTACGGGGCCAGTTACGGGCTATGTTGGTTGGTCCCATTACGGGGCCAGCAAAGCAGCCCAACTTGGTTTTATGAGAAGCGCCGCGTTGGAGTTAGCAGCCCACAATATCACGATCAATGCAGTTATGCCTGGAAATATTATGACGGAGGGATTAGAAGAAATGGGAGACGACTATCTGAAAAGCATGATAGCTACAATCCCTTTGAAACGGATTGGCCATGTTGAAGATATTGCTTACGCTGCATTATTCCTTGCCTCGAAAGAAGCAAGCTATATTACAGCGCAGACGATTGTAATTGACGGTGGTCAAATTATTCCAGAGAGTTTAGAAGCATTAGTCTAATCTTATTATGAATCTTTGACATCGTTAACACGATTCCTCCTCCTTTTTAGAAAAAGTGAGGGTTTCCATTGCCGGATAAAGTTTAAAGTCACGAGGTGTTCCTTAAATGTCGTTAGCATTTGAACATAGAAAAAGAACGATTTTAAAAAAACTTGTAACAGAAGAAAAAATATATGTGCCGGATTTAGCGGAGACACTAAATGTATCATCAGAGACAATTCGACGAGATTTAGATCGTTTAGAAAAAGAAGGTAAGCTAAAAAAGGTTTATGGGGGAGCAATTTTAGCAAACGCTGATAGATTAGAACCTCCGTTTGCACAAAAAACAATTATCAACCAAGCAGAAAAACGTGCGATTGCCAAACAGGCCGCTTCTCTAATTGAAGATGGAGACATTATCATGATTGGAAACGGTACAACCCCTTTGGAAATCGTGCGATTCTTAAGCGATAAGAAAAATATAACGTTAATTACCCACTCAGCACCTGTGTTGCTACTCGCTATTGAGGTCTTTAAAGGGAAAACGATCTTTATTGGAGGGGAGGTAGATATTCATCAACAGTCTACCCATGGCCCGCTTGCAGAATTAACATTGAAACAAATTAAGGCAAACAAAGCCTTTATATCCGCAGGAGGTGTATCCATAGAGGATGGTATAACGGATTATGACTTAAATGAAGCATATATGTCCCGTCTGCTAATGGAGAGATCAGAAGAACTGATCGTTTTGGCCGACCACACGAAATTAGGAGAAACTACATTTTCGCATATTTGTGAATTGAACAGAGTTTCAACTGTAATATCAGATTGGAACTGCCCGCGAGAATGGGAGGAGATTTTTAGGGATCATAA